>NZ_JARUXD010000110.1:0-7329 GCF_030433875.1 Curtobacterium sp. PsM8
ACCACATTTTTTTTTAATCACACCGCCACCACCTATAAAAAAAAATATAACTTTTCGGCGGCCGGGTCATTTGTTTAAAAGCCACAGCCACACACACCACCACCGTCCCCCCCCCCGCGGGGGGGGCCCCCCCCCGGGCGGGCCCGTCGGTCCGTTCCCCACCTCGCCCACCCACCTGGCTACCTGCCTGCCTGCCTGCTCACCTGTCGCCCCCTGCCTGCTCATGCCGCACCTGCTCAACGCCCTGCTGTCCGTCCTCGTCGTCGCCGGCCTGCTCGCCGGTCCGAGCCTCCGGCCCGGTGTCGGCCTGCTGCTCGGTCTCGCCGGGTCGACGATCGCCAACCACGTCGTCTGGCTCGCGTCACCCGACGTCTGGTCGCACGCCGTCGTCCCCTGGCTCGCGAGCGTCGGCGGCGCGCTCGGCGCGGTGGCCGTCTGGAGCCTGCTCCGGAATTCGCCCGACCTCGCCGAACTCGTGGGAGCCGACGTCACGGGACCGGCCGACCCCCTCGACGACGAGGACGAGGACGAGCCGGCGGCCGGCCGCATCGACCCCGTGAGCGGACCCCCTGCCCGACACCCCCGGCCGGCACGATCGTGAGCCGCGCGCGCACTCGCTCGCTCGCTCGCCGCGCGTTCGTACACTGGGCTGGTGAACCGCGAACCCGACTTCCTCTCCACCCTGCAGCTCGAGGACACCGGAGCGAGCACCCGGGAGACCATCCTCACCGGAGCGAGCCACTGGTCCCCCGGCGGCCGGGTGTTCGGCGGACAGGTCCTCGCGCAGTGCATCGTCGCCGCGCAGACCACCATCGAGGGACGCGCCATCCACTCGGTCCACGGCTACTTCCTGCGGCCGGGGGCCATCGACGTGCCGATCACGTTCGGCGTCGAGCGGATCCACGACGGCCGGTCCTTCGCGACGCGTCGGGCGCAGGCGTACCAGAACGGCGTCCCGATCTTCTCGATGATCGCGTCCTTCCAGACGCCGGACGTCGGCGCCGAACACCAGGACCCGTTCCCCGCGGACGTGCCGGATCCGGAGTCGCTGCCGTCGGCTGCATCCGTGCTCGCGTCCATCGACCACCCGACCGCGCAGGCCTGGGCGGAACGGTCCATCGACATGCGGCACGTCGAGGGCTCGGTCTACGTCGATGTGCAGGGCGCGCGGGTCGCACACCAGGCGGTGTGGTTCCGCGTCGAACGCGACCTGCCGGACGACCCTGCCCTGCACCGCGCGGTCCTCGCCTACGCGAGCGACCTGTCGCTCCTCGAACCGATCATGCGTCGGCACGGGATGGCCTGGGGCACGCCGGGCGTGAAGCTCGCGAGCCTCGACCACGCGATGTGGTGGCACCGCGATGGGCGGGCCGACGAGTGGGTGCTGTACGTGCAGGAGTCGCCGAGCGCACAGGGCGGCCGAGGCCTCGCGCTGGGCAGGATGTTCTCCCGCGACGGGCGGCTGCTGGCCACGGTCGCGCAGGAGGGCATGATGCGCGTCCCCGCGGACGACTGACCCGAGCCGGCTCTGGCCCCAGCCGGCTCTGGCCCCAGCCGGCTACTGACCCGATCCGGCTATTGACCCGAGGCCGGTGACTGGCCGAAGTCGGGCGGACGGCGGCCGATGAGGCCCGACCGCCAGACCGATCAGGGCCGGGCCGCACGAATCACCGGTCAGGGCCGCGAGAACGACACCGGCGGCTCGACGTACTGCTGGCAGGCGGCACGCTCGACGTCGGTGAGGCGCCGCGGCCGGTTGGTCTCCGCGTCCACCAGGACGAGCGTCGTGGTGGCACGTGTGTAGAGCTCGGCCGGCTCGTGACCGACCGGCGACCAGACCTCGTACGAGATGTCGAGGCTCGCCCCACCGATCCGCCCGATCCACAGCTGGATGTCGAGCGGTCGACGGAAGTACGGCGTCGAGGCGAGGTACTCGAGGCGCTGGGCCGCGATCACCGTCATGGTCCCCGATCCGGGCCGGCCGTCGATCACCGGCTCCGGCGCGGACCCCGACTCGTCGACCTCGTCGGGGTCCGGCGCCCAGAACGCCAGCACGCGTGCTTCTTCGAGCAGCCGGAGCATCGCCGAGTTGTTGACGTGCCCGTAGGCGTCGATGTCACTCCAGCGGATGCGGATCGGAGCGTGCAGGCGTGCCACCGGGACTAGTCCCGGGTGAGCTTGCGGTACGTCGCGCGGCCGGGCTTCGCAGCATCGGCACCGAGGCGCTCGATCTTGTTCTCTTCGTAGGCCTCGAAGTTGCCCTCGAACCAGTACCAGTTCGGCGTGCCGTCCTCGTTCAGGCCTTCCCAGGCGAGGATGTGCGTCGCGATGCGGTCGAGGAACCACCGGTCGTGGGTGATGACCACGGCGCAACCGGGGTACTCGAGCAGCGCGTTCTCGAGGCTGCCCAGCGTCTCGACGTCCAGGTCGTTCGTCGGTTCGTCGAGGAGCAGCAGGTTGCCGCCCTGCTTGAGCGTCAGCGCCAGGTTCAGGCGGTTCCGCTCACCACCGGAGAGGATGCCGGCGCGCTTCTGCTGGTCCGGGCCCTTGAAGCCGAACTGCGAGACGTACGCGCGGGACGGGATCTCGGTCTTGCCGACCTGGATGTAGTCGAGCCCGTCGGACACGACCTCCCACAGGTTCTTGTTCGGGTCAATGCCGCCACGGCTCTGGTCGACGTACGAGATGTCGACCGTGTCGCCGATCTTCAGCGTGCCGCCGTCGAGGGGCTCGAGGCCGACGATCGTCTTGAAGAGGGTGGTCTTGCCGACGCCGTTCGGGCCGATCACGCCGACGATGCCGTTGCGCGGGAGCGTGAACGACAGGTCGCCGATGATGACGCGCTCACCGAACTGCTTGTGCAGCTTCTCGGCGTCGATGACCTGCGAGCCCAGACGCGGGCCGACGGGGATGACGATCTCCTCGAAGTCGAGCTTGCGCGTGCGCTCTGCCTCGGTGACCATCTCCTCGTAACGAGCCAGACGGGCCTTGGACTTGGCCTGACGGCCCTTCGTGTTGCTGCGCACCCAGTCGAGCTCGGAGGTCAGGCGCTTGGCGAGCTTCGCGTCCTTCTTGCCCTGGACCTCGAGACGAGCGCGCTTCTTCTCGAGGTAGGTCGAGTAGTTGCCCTCGTACGGGTAGAGACGGCCACGGTCGACCTCGGCGATCCACTGGGCGACGTGGTCCAGGAAGTACCGGTCGTGGGTCACGGCGAGGACGGCACCGTGGTACTGCTGCAGGTGCTGCTCGAGCCACTGCACGCTCTCGGCGTCCAGGTGGTTGGTGGGCTCGTCGAGGAGCAGCAGGTCGGGCTTCTGCAGCAGGAGCTTGCAGAGTGCGACGCGGCGCTTCTCACCACCGGACAGGTGCGTGACGAGTTCGTCGCTCGGCGGGCACTGGAGCGCGGCCATGGCCTGCTCGAGCTGCGAGTCGAGGTCCCACGCGTCGGCCGCGTCGATCTCTTCCTGCAGGGTGCCCATCTCGGCGAGCAACGCGTCGAAGTCGGCGTCCGGCTCGGCCATCAGCGCGGAGATCTCGTTGAAGCGCGCGAGCTTCCCGTGGATCTCGCCGACGCCTTCCTGGACGTTCTCGAGGACCGTCTTCGTCTCGTCGAGCTCGGGCTCCTGCATGAGGATGCCGACGGTGAAGCCCGGGGTCAGCTTCGCCTCGCCGTTCGAGGGCTGGTCGAGCCCCGCCATGATCTTCAGGATCGTCGACTTTCCGGCACCGTTCGGCCCGACGACGCCGATCTTGGCGCCGGGCAGGAACGACATCGTGACGTCGTCGAGGATCAGCTTGTCACCGACCGCCTTGCGGGCGCGGACCATCTGGTAGATGTACTCAGCCATATCCCTCCAAGTGTAGTGATGACACCGGGTCCCTGTGGGCGCGGTGTCGAGATCAGGCCGCGTCGAGGCCGACCGGGCGCTCCGGCGGCTCGTCGGCGTCGGGGTGCAGCAGCGCTGCGACGGTGTCGTCGGCGCCCTGGTGGTCGTCGGGGTGGGTGTCGTCCGGTGCTGCGTCCACCGGCGGATGCGCGGCGTCCGGGGTGTCGTCGTGGACCTCGCCGGTCTCGTGGTCGACCCGCGGCGACGTCCCGGGAGCAGCGGTCGCCTCGGTCACGTGCCGTGGGAGCCGCATCCAGTTGCTGATCCCCCACGCCAGATCGTGGCCGATGCCCTCGGCGTCGATCTCCACGCTCGTCCCGCCGCGGCCGTCACGCTCCCAGTTGCGGATGCGGAGGCGCCCGGTGACGACCACCCGGTCCCCCTTGCTCAGGGAACGGTTGACGTTCGCGGCGAGGGACCGGAAGGCGGTGACGGTGTACCAGTTGGTCGGACCGTTGCCCCAGGTCGACGTCTGGCGGTCCCAACGGCGGGACGGCGAGGCGAGCCGGAGACTCGTGATGGCGATGCCCGTCTCGGTGACGAGGTGGCGGGGCTCGGTGGCGACGATGCCGCAGACCGTGATCGTGTCGTTCATGCGTCGATCGTCGGCCAGTGCAGACGCCTGCGGGACGTCGACGCCGAGGATGTGGAGAGGAGGCCCCGATCACGCTCCCTGTGCAGGAAGGTGATCGGAGCCTCCAGTCCGGATCAGTGCGCGCGGAACTCCGGCCGGTCCGCGAGCGGACCCATCGCCTTGTGCACCGCGCCCTTGGCGGACTGGAGCGACGGGTAGGTACCGCCCGGGCCACGTCGCCCGTACAGCTCCACCCGGAACCCGTCGGCATCGTGGTGGATGGTGCCCACCGCGCCTGCCGGTCCGACGGCGACCCAGGTCCCCGTCGTCGCGTCCGCGTTCTGCATGGTGTCGTTCGTCATCGTGCGACCACCTCCTCGTGGCTCCGACGCCCCGTCGTGTCAGGACGCCAGGATGTACCGACTGTATGCCTTGCGCACCTTGTTGACCTTGGGGAGTGCGACCGCCAGGCAGTAGCCCTGCCCCGGGTTCTTCGCGAAGAAGTCCTGGTGGTGCTCCTCGGCACGGTGGAACTCGCCGAGCGGTTCGAGCGTGGTCACGATCCCGCCGTCCCAGACGTCGGACGCACGCGCGATCGCCTGCTCGAACAGTGCGCGCTGCTCGTCGTCCGCCGGGAACATCGCCGAGCGGTACTGGGTCCCGACGTCGGCACCCTGACGGTTCAGCTGGCGCGGGTCGTGGAGGGTGAAGAACACGTCGAGGACGACCTGCGCCGGCAGGACGGACTCGTCGAACGTGACGGCGACGGCCTCGGCGTGGCCGGTCGTCCCGGTGCACACCTGCTCGTACGTCGGGTGCGGGTCGCGCCCGCCGACGTAGCCGGACACGACGTCCTGCACGCCCTGCAGCGTGCGGTACACCGCGTCCAGACACCAGAAACACCCACCTGCGAGCACGAACGTGGTCATGGTCAGGACCTGCCTTCCGGGGCTCGGGAGAGCCGTTGCGAGAACTGTCCTCCACAACGCCGGGAGGCCCGTGCGTCTTCCCCAGGTCGGGCTGCGGCCCGACGACATGTCGGTGGTCGAACGTACCTTCGAGACACACCCCACGACCAGGAGGCCCCCATGCAGACGACGACGGACGCCCGGCTCAGCATCCACTCGCCTCGACCGGTGGCCCGGTCCCGCGGGGACCTCCGCATCCTCGACGTGCGCGACGACCTGAGCCGCGTCACACGCGCCAACGGCGAGATCGTCGGGTACGTGGACCGCGTCGACGTTGCCGGGGACACCGCGTACCGAGCCCGTCGGTACGTCGCTGCCGAACGCCGCTTCGTCGAGCTCCCCAACGTCTGGGACGCCGACGACGCCGTCGACACCCTCCGCTGGTGATGATGTTCCACATCGGAATCAGATGCGATGGATGTGCGGTTCCTCCGCCTGTCATCCCCAGACCCTGACCGATCCCGACGTATGGTGCGCGCATGCAGTGGTGGAACGACCTGAACGACTGGACCTCGTCCGATGCGGGCTGGCGCGTGTTGTCGGGGGCCATCATCCCCTTCGTCGCGATCGTCGTCGCGGGCATCGTCGCAGCCCTGATCGGCCGCGCGGCGACGAAGCGCGTCGTCGCACTCCAGGAGCGCGAGGCGAAGAACGCCGCCGTCGCCGGACTCGTGTCCGCCGCGCGGAAGGCCGCGAACTGGGGCTCCCTCGGGCACGACGAACGCTCGTACGCCGACCACCTCGCCGAGGACGCGGACATCCGCCTCCGCCTGCTGCCCGTCGCCGGTGCACCGATCGCGGCGAACTGGGCACAGCACGAGATCGCGGACATCAAGAAGAACTCCTCGACCTTCAGCTTCCAGGCGGAGCAGTCGCTGACCGAGTTCCGCGACCGCATCCTCGAGTGGCAGGCTCGGCCGGCTCGTGCGCGCAAGCTCTTCAAGAGCGACCTCGAGCGCTGGAAGTTCGACTCCCCGGACCCCGACGCCGAGCTCATCAAGCGACAGCAGGACTGGAACGCGGACAAGGTCGACTCGTCCCGCGGCTCCGAGCCGGCGCCCACCCCGACCACGACGTCGCTCCGGCCGGCGCAGCCGACGGTCACGCCCGCCGTGGACACCAGCGCTCGGGCCACTCCGGCCGCCGGAGCCGGTTCCGCGGCCGCCGCCCCCACGCAGGCCTACCCGGACACGAACGCCGCACCGGCCGGTCGCCCCGCCGGTCCTTCGTACGGCTCGGACGCCACCATGCCGATCTCGGACAGCACGGTGCCGATCTCGGACAACGCGACGCGGCCGTACTCCGACGGTGAGACCACCCCGATCCGACCGGCGCTCGGCTCCCCCGCGTTCGGATCACCGAACCGCGGTTGGTCCGCCTCCCGCAGCTCCGGTGCCGACACGACCGACGCCGACAACGCCGACGCGGTGGACGACGTCCCGGTCGGCTCCGGCCGCCCCAGTTCTGCCGACCGCGCGCCGATCGTGCGCGACGAGCGGAACGGTCGGAACGACCTCCCGGCGTCCTGGACCGCGCGCGGCGCCTCCCGCGACGACGACAGCCGCGACGCTCGCGGCAACGACCGCGGCGACGCTCGCGGCAACGACCGTGGCGACTCTCGCGTCGACGTCGATGCTGCCGGCGGCACCAACACGATGTCGATCCCGACCCGGATCGCCGACGCCCCCGCCGAACCCGCCGATGCGAACGAGACGTCCGAGTCCCCGTACTCGAACCCGGTCAGCGCGAGCGAGCTCCGCCGCCGGTCCGACGACGACGAGTGAGCTGACACCAGCAACACCACGAAGGGGGGGGGGGCGGGCCGCGGGGGGGGCGGCGGGGGCGGGGGGGGCGGGGGGCGGGGGCCCCCCGCGCGGCCGCGGGGGGGCGACGCCCCCCG
>NZ_JARUXD010000111.1:0-6986 GCF_030433875.1 Curtobacterium sp. PsM8
CGTCGGACGGGAGGCCCGTGGTCACCGCACCACGGGCCTCCCGTCCGCCTCGCGGCAGCGACGCCGCAGCCGCAGCGGCCGGTCCCGTCAGGACGGGGCCGTCACGACCGCCCGTAGGAGCGCAGCCGCAGGCTGTTCGAGACGACCAGCGTGGAGGAGAGCGCCATCGCCGCCGCCGCGATGAGCGGGTTGAGCAGGCCGGCCGCGGCCAGTGGGATCGCCGCGACGTTGTAACCGAACGCCCAGACCAGGTTGATCCGGATGGCGCGGAGCGTCCTGCGGGAGAGCTGCACAGCGTCGACGACCGCGCGGAGGTCCTCGCGGACGATGATGACGTCGGCGGCCTTCATGGCGATGTCGGTCCCCTGGACGACGGCGATGCCGAGGGTCGCGGTGGCGAGCGCCGCGGAGTCGTTGACACCGTCGCCGACCATCGCGACGTGGTGTCCGTCCGCCTGCATCCGTTCGACGTGTCCGGCCTTCTCGTCGGGCAGGACACGGGCGATCACCTCGTCGACACCGACTTCCGCTCCGACGGCCGCGGCGGTGGCCTCCGAGTCGCCGGAGAGCAGGACGGTGCGGAGCCCGAGCGCCCGCAGTTGCGTGACGGCCTCGACGGCGCCGGGCCGGAGCATGTCCTGCACGGTGAGGACCGCAGCGACCACACCGTCGAGGGCGAGCAGCACCACGGTCGCGCCCGATGCTTCCCGCTCTGCGGCGACGGCAGCGACACGGGCGGCGACGACCACTCCGGTGCCCTCCAGGAGCGCACGCCGGCCGATGACGCAGCGCCGGCCGCCGACGGATCCGGAAGCGCCGAGGCCCGCGTGCGCGACGAAGTCCTCGACGGGCCCCGGTGCGCCGACCCGTGCGCTGGCCGCGGCGGCGACGGCCTTGCCGATCGGGTGTTCGGACGCCGCTTCGAGGGCACCGGCGGTCGTCAGTGCGGTGTCGGCGTCCGTGCTGAACGTGTCGATGGCGGTGAGGGTCATCCGACCCGTGGTCAGGGTGCCGGTCTTGTCGAACACGACGGTGTCGACTCGTCCGCTCGCCTCGAGGGCATCGGGGCCCTTGATGAGGACACCGAGCTGGCCGCCGCGGCCGACGCCGACCATGAGCGCCGTGGGCGTGGCGAGCCCGAGCGCGCACGGACAGGCGATGATGAGGACGGCGACGCCGTTCGTGATGGCGGTCGCGACGGGTGCGCCGCTGGTCAGCCAACCGGCGGCGACGAGGACGGCGATGCCGATGACGACGGGCACGAACACGCTCGTGACGCGGTCGACGGTCCGCTGTACCGCGGCCTTCCGGCGTTGCGCGTCGTCGGCGACCGCCGCCATCTGCGCCAGGCGGGTCCGGGTGCCGACCGCGTCGGCACGGACGACGAGCCGGCCGTCCTGGACGAGGGTGCCACCGACGATCCGGTCACCGGCGGCGGTCTCGACCGGGACGGACTCACCGGTCATGGCGGACGTGTCGACGCTGGCGGCACCGTCCGTCACCGTGCCGTCGACGGGGACCCGGCCGCCGGGGCGGACGACGACGTGGTCGCCGACGCGGACGGCGCCGAGGGGCGTGGTGCGTTCCTCGCCGTCGGCGAGGACCTGCGCTTCGGTGACGCCGAGGTCGCCGATGGCTTCGAGGACGTCAGCAGCGCGTCGGCGGCTGCGGCTCTCGAAGTAGCGGCCGGCGAGTTGGAACGTCACCATGCCGGCCGCGACGTCGAGGTAGATCGAGTCGGCCCCCGCCGGGGTCGTGCCGAAGCCGAGCCAGTAGCCCGGGGTGGTGGCGGGGTCGACGAACAGGGTCCAGAGCGCCCACCCGAACGAGACGACGGCCCCGAGCGAGACGAGCGTGTCCATGCTCGTGCTGCGGTGCCGCAGCCCGCGGAGCGTCGCCCGGTGGAACGGCCATGCCGCCCACGTGACGATCGGGACCGCGAGGAGGACGCAGAGCGCCTGCCAGCCCGGGAACCGCCAGGCGGGTACGAGGGCGAGGATGATCGTCACGTCGCACAGCGGGATCGTCAGCAGCGCCGCGACGGTCAGGCGTCGACGGAGCGTCGTGGTCCGGGTCTCCGCGGCTCGTGCGCTCCACGCGTCGTCGCCGGGTGTGTGCACCGCGGCGGTGTAGCCGGCACGCTCGACCTGGGCGATCGCGGTCGGGGCGTCGGCGGGTCCGAGCCCGCTGACGGTGGCGCGTTCGGTGGCGAAGTTGACGGAGGCGGTGACCCCGTCGAGCTTGCCCAGCTTGCGCTCGATGGCGTTGGCGCAGGCGGAGCAGGTCATCCCGCCGATGTCGAGCTCGAGGCGCTCTCCGACGAGGGGCGATGTGGTCGTGGTCACGGTTGCTCCCGGTGATCGGTGACGATCAGCGTCGGCCGGCCGTCAGCGGGCTCGCGATCGGTGGACGGGCCCGCGTCGTCGCGGGTGGTGAGTCGGCCGAGCATGGCGTTGTACTGCTCGTGGTCGTCGTCGAGGCCCCGGTCGGCGTGCCGGTCGGTGCGCTTCGCCTGCCGGGCGTCCTGCTTCGCCCACTGGGTGACGAGGGCGATGACGACCACGATGAGCGGCAGCTCGCCGGCAGCCCAGGCGATGCCGCCGGCGACGTACTGGTCGTGGGCGAGGCTGCCGATCCAGGGGACGTCGAGGTACTGGAAGTACGTTCCGGCGAGGAGGTCGGTGCTCGTCATCACGACCACGCCGAAGAACGCGTGGAAGGGCATCGCGGCGAGCACCAGCCCGAGCTTGCCGATGTGCGGCAGCGGACGCGGCGGCGCATCGACGCCGATGATGAGCGCGTAGAAGACGTACCCGATGGCGAGGTAGTGCAGGGTCATCGCCTGGTGCGCCCAGTGGTACCGCATCGCCCAGCCGAAGAAGGGCGTGAGGTAGATCACGTAGTACGACCCCACGAACACGGCGAGGACGTACACCGGGTTGTACGTCGCGCGCAGCAGCGTCGAGTGCGTCACCGCCACGAGCCACTCGTGGGGGCCGGCGAAGTCGTCGCGACGATGCGCTGTCGTCGCTCGGAGGAACAGCGTGACGGGACCGCCGAGCACGAGCAGCAGCGGTCCGAGCATGTTCAGGCTCATGTGCAGCCCCATGTGCACGGCGAAGGACGCGGACGAGTACGGACCGACCCCGGACGACGTGGTGATGACGACGGTGACCCAGCCGAGCATCCACGCGCTGGTCCGGCCGTTCGACCAGTGGTCACCCCGCCTCCGGAGCCGGACGACGGCAGCGGCGTACGCACCGACACCGACCAGGGAGACGACGAGGAAGAGGATGTCGACCCGGCCCGCGGTCCAGAGCGTGACGGGGGTGAGGGGCGTGTCGACCCGGTAGCCGAGGAACAGCTGCTGCGCGTCGGTGGGCACGAAGTACACCGGCGGCGGGATCCGCGTCATGACCACACCGATCCCGGCCGCCACGAACAGCACCGCCGACAGCGCAGCCGGAGCGCCGGGGGTCGCGAACCGCCGCGCGCTGAGCAGGACCGGGCCGGCGACTGCCGAGACGACGCCGAGTTGGACGGCGAACAGGATCCCCGTCGGCACGGCCCACGGCACGGTGCCGGCGAGTTCGACGGCGGCGATGACGACGGACCCGGTCAGCCACACGCCCCAGGCCGTGAGCGCGAGGACGCGGTACCGACGGAGCGTGGTCCGGCCGGGTCTCCCGCTCCGCCAGCGACGGGTGAGGCTGGCGGTCGCGCCGATCCAGATGCCGAACGCGGGAGCGGCGAACACGGCGGCGTCGCCCCCGAAGTCGTGGTTCGGGCCGACGAGGACCTGGGTGACCATCACGGGTGCGAGCAGCCCGACGGCGCCGATGCCGGCCAGGAGCAGGACGCTGACCCAGCTGCGGACCACGAAGGCGGCGGCGAGGATCGTGACCGCGATGCACGCCACGACGATCCACGCGCCCGGCAGGTAGCTGGCCTGCACCAGGTACCCGATCGCTCCCGGCTCGAGCAGCTTCGCGATCGGCTGCCCGTTCGCATCAGCGGCGTCCACGGCGATCAGCAGCACGGCAGCGGCCACCCACACGGTGGCCGCCGGCCGGACGACGGCGAGGTCGCGGTGGTTGTCGACGACGGCTCGGGACCGTCGGGGAGTGAGGAACGCTGCCGTGACGAGGCCCCCGACGGTCAGGCCGCCGGCGACGTCCGCGACGAGGCGGAGCAGCGCGCTCGCCATCGCGGTCACCGTGCCGGGGTACCCGCGGCTGAGCCGGTCGTACGACGACGACCCGAGCAGCTCGACCGCCACCGCGACGACGACCACGGCGACACCGGCTCCCACCCAGGGCAGCGCTCGGACCACTGCCGCTCCCGAGAGCGGCGGGCGCGTCGACGCGTCCGGGTCCAGCGGTGCGCGGGTGTCAGGCACCGGCGAGCTCGTAGCCGGCGTCGTCGACCGCTCCGGCGACCGCAGCGGGGTCGGGCCGGCTCGGTGCGCTGACGACCACGAGACCCGTCGCGGCATCCGCGGTGACGGACACGACGCCGTCGACCGCTCGGAGTTCGCCGGCCACGCGACGTTCGCAGTGCTCGCAGGTCATCCCGACGACGTGGTACTCGAAGCGCTCCATGGGATCGATTCTACAAGACGTAGAAAGCCGGCAGTGGTCGCCGTCCGTCAAGTCCACCGCGACTCTACGTGAAGTAGAACAACTGTCTCTACAACTTGTAGAGTGGCGCCGCTCACTCCCGCGACGAGAGGTCCGTCCCCGTGTCACACAGCCTGCCGCTGTCCGTCCTGCTGACGGTGGTGTTCACCGCGACGGCGGTCGGGTACCTCGGCTTCACCTTCCGCCCCGGGAGCACCGGGGTCTCGCGGCTCAGCGACGTCTTCCACGTGCTGATGAGTGTCGCGATGCTCGCGATGCCCTGGTCATGGGGCATGACCCTCGCGCCACCGGCCCTGCAGGTGATCGTGTTCGCGGCCGCGACGCTGTTCTACCTCGTCCTGACGCTCGGCCACGGCCGGTACGGCGGGCACGAGCACCACGGGCCGGGCGGTTCCGGCCGGCTGGTGGTGGCGTACCACGTGGTGATGATGGCGGCGATGATCGTGATGGGCGTCATGATGCTGCCGATGGCCGGCGGTGCGGCGATGTCGATGCCGGACATGGACATGACCGGCGGCGGTGGCGGCCTGCACGCCGTCTGGGCGGGATGGACGCCGATCCGCTGGGTCCTCGTCGTCGTCTTCGCGGCCGCGACCGTCTGGCTGCTGGTGCGCGTGACCGCGTCCACGCGGGTCCGGCAACACCCCCTGGCGCGCCTGGACGGCGTGCTCCTGCTGCTGATGAGTGCCGGCATGGCGCTCTCGTTCATCCCCACGACCTGAGGACCGGAAGCCATGACCGCCACCGACGACCGCCCCATCGCCACCACGCCCCCGGCCGCCCCCTCGACACCGCGGCCGTCGCGGGACGGACAGCGCGGCTGGTTCGGGCAGCTCCTGCTCCGCCTGCACTTCTCCGCCGGCCTCTTCGTCGGCCCGTTCATCCTCATCGCCGCACTCTCCGGTGCCGTGTACGCACTCGGTCCGACGATCGAGCAAGGCCTGTACCGGCACGAGCTCACCGCACCCTCGGCCGCTGCGGCGAAGCCACTGGCGGAACAGATCGACGCGGCCCAGGCCTACATCGACCGGCACCACCCCGACGACACCCTCGCCGCGGTCCGCCCGGCTCCCGAGCTCGGCGCCACGACGCGGGTGATGTACGCGGAAGCGGGGCTGATGGAGTCCCAGAACCGTGCGGTCTTCATCGACCCCGGTACCGCCGAGGTCCGTGGTGACCTGCTCGTCTACGGCACCTCCGGAGCACTGCCGTTCCGCACCTGGGTGGACACGCTCCACCGGTCCCTGTTCCTCGGTGACGTCGGCCGGCTCTACAGCGAGACGGCAGCGTCCTGGCTCGGCGTCGTCTCCCTGGCCGGGCTCGGACTGTGGCTGGCCCGGATCCGGAAGACCCGAGCGAAGCGTGACATGGTCCGCCCGGCGCGCAGAGTGCGCGGCTACCGGCGCACCTTCTCCTGGCACGCCTCGACCGGCGTGTGGCTGCTCCTCGGTGCGCTGTTCCTGTCCGCGACTGGGATCACCTGGTCGCAGTACGGCGGCGCCAACGTCGACCAGCTCCGCGCCGCGCTCAGCTGGGGCACCCCGACGTTGGACACCGCACTCCCCGACGCCGGCGCCGCGCCCGCCCGCGGTGCGCACGCCGCCCACCACGCTCCAGCCGCGGCGGCCGGTGCCGGGTCCGCATCGGTGACGCCGGCGGAGTTCGACGACGTCCTGACAGCGGCCGAGCACGCGAACATCCACTCCTCGGAGGTGCAGATCACCCCACCGACGTCGGCGGACCAGGCGTGGACGGTCGCGGAGATCAAGCGGTCCTACCCGACCGCGGTGAACTCCGTCGCGATCGATCCGCGCGACATGAGCGTGGTGTCCGAGACGGACTTCGACACCTACTCACTGCCCGCGAAGCTCGCCCGGTGGGGCATCGACACGCACATGGGGACGATGTGGGGACTGCCGAACCAGATCCTGCTGTTCGTCACCGCGCTCGGCATCGCCGTGATGGTCGTCTTCGGCTACGTCATGTGGTGGCAGCGCCGGCCGACCGGTGGGCGCGTCGGGCGGGCCCCCGCCGCCGACGCCCTCGCGAAGGCACCGTGGTGGGGTTCCGGTCTCGTGGCGGTCGGCGCGATCGTCATCGGGGCGTTCCTGCCCGCCCTCGGCGTCACCCTGCTCGCCTTCGTCGTCGCAGACGTCCTCCTCACGAGCCGCTCGCGCCCGCCTCGAGCCACGCCGACTCCCCCGGGACGGTGACGCGCCTCGCGCAGCGCGAGGTATCAGCGAGCCGACGTCGGGCGCGGGGGGCCCGGGGGGCCCCCCCCCCCGCCGCCCCCCCCCCCCGCCCCCGGCCCCCCCCCCCCCCCGCCGCCCCCGGCGGCCCGCCGCC
>NZ_JARUXD010000112.1:0-6948 GCF_030433875.1 Curtobacterium sp. PsM8
CCCCCCCCCCCCCCCCCCCCCCCCCCCCCCCCCCCCCCCCCCCCCCCCCCCCGGGGGGCGGCCGCTTCTCTGGCGGATCAGGTCGTTCGGCGCGACCCCGGTCCTCGGGCCGACCGAGGTGGATGCGTGCCCCGGTCCACCTGAGGACTTGCGGGAACTGATGCGACGGCGCGGGGAGTCACCGAGTCGTGCGCCGACACAGAAGAGGGCAGCCGGTTCACGGGCTGCCCTCTTCTGTGGGTCGCGATCGGTCGTCGTCTCAGCGTTCCGAGATCGGGAGGACCTTGGTGTGGCTCCCGAGTTCGTCGAAGTCCGGCTCGGCGCCCTCGTAGTAGATGGTGTTCCGATCGCCGGCGCTCGTGATGTTCTCGACGCTCTTGACGACCACTGTGTTGTGGTCGCCCTCGACCGTCAGCTGCTTGGTGTCGCCGATGGTGATGTGGTTGCGGTGGCCCAGGACCTGGAAGGTGTCGCAAGCAGGCTGCTCGTTGTGCTGGCGGTCCGCTTTCAGCAGTGCGACGCCCTTGGTGCAGGTCGCGACGTGTGCGGTCGGGGTGCTGCTCGTGCTCGGGGTGGGCGCGGGGCTTGCCTGACTGCAGGCGGTGACGCCGGTGATGACGCCGAGCGCGAGGACGCCGGCGATGAGGGGAGTACGCATCGAGGTCTCCTTCGGGTTGATCAGTCTGGTCAGGGCCGATGGGCGGGGAGTCGAGCTCCCCGCCCATCGGTGTGGCGGCCGCAGCGGATCGACGAAGCCACCCGGGTGGTGCTACTGCGTCGGCGTGATGGTGAACGCCGGGAAGGTGGTGGTGCTGCCGCCGACCGTCTGCGTCGGGGTGAAGGTGTACTTCCCGTTGCCGAGGTACTTCGTGACTTCCCAGTTGCCGTCGCGCTTGACCTCGGTCGTGACCTTCGCCAGCCCGGCACCCGGGTCGAGGACGACCTGTGCGCCAGCGGTGCCGGTGCCCCGGAAGACGGCGGAGGAGTTCGGCGTGAACGTGTCGCCGTCCTGGTGGCTCGTCACGGCGAAGTCCTTGTCCACCGGGTCGGCTTCGCCGTTGAGGTGCAGCGTGGCACTCCCGTTGAGCTGGCCGTTGGTGGTCTGGCGGATCTCGAACTCGTACACGCCGGAGCCCAGGTAACGGTTGACCTCCCAGTCCCCGTTGTCCTTGACGGTGGTCGTCAGCGTCGCCAGAGCAGGGTTCTTCGGATCGAGAGTGATCGTGCTACCGGCGGCACCGGTGCCGGCGAACCGGACGGTCTCGTTCTTGTGCGTCGAGTCGGCCTCAGGGGACGTGACGGCGAACGGCTTGGTCACCGCGGCGGACTGGTTCACCCGGATCGTCGTCCGACCGGTCTCGCTGCCGCCCTTCGCCTGGATGATGTCGAACTCGTAGGCACCCGTCCCGAGGTACCGGTTGACCTCCCAGAGCCCGTTCTTCTTGACCGTCGTCGTCACGGTCGCCAGGGCAGGGTTCTTCGGGTCGAGACTGATGGTGCTGTCGGGCGTCCCGGTCCCGGAGAACGTGACCATCTCGTCCTTGTGCTGGGAACCGTTCGCCGGAGCGGTGACCGCGAACGGCCGATCGACGGCGAGACCTTCCTCAGTGAGCTCGATGCCGTCGACACGGCTGACCTTGTCACCCTTCGCGGTCTGAACCACGTCGAACTCGTAGGTGCCGACGTTCATCGGGCGGTCGATGTGCCACTTCCCGTCGTAATCGACGGTGGTCTCGAAGTCGGCGAGGGCGAAGAAAGCGTCGAGGACGACCTTTGCGCCGGGGGTACCGGTCCCTTCGAACCGGACCGTGGAACGTGCCGGGTATGTGTCGCCGGACTTCGGCGAGGTCAGTGTGACCTCGGTGACCGGTGCGTCGCGGGTGATGGTGACCTGGGCGGTGCTGGTGGTGTTCCCCTTCGCGGTCTGCGTGACGACGTAGGCGTGCTCACCGTCCTGGATCTTCTCGATCGGCAGAGAGTACTCCCCGTCGCGGACCGTGCCCTCCGCGACCGTCTTCCCGTTCTCGCTCACGACGATCCGCGCGTCGTTCGCGCCGGTCCCGGTGACCGTGGCGGAGGAACCCGCGATCGTGGACGAGCCGTCGACCTCGGCCGTGACGGCGGCGCCGAAGTCGGCGACGACGTCGGTGGACTTCGAGGAGTTGTCCTTCGTCTCGGTCAGCGTCAGCGTGTGCTGTCCGGGGCCCTGGGAGGGGATCGGGATGTCGAACGCGCCGTTCCCGTTCGCCTTCCCGGTGGCGACCTCGTCATCTCCGTTCTTGATCGAGATGTCGATGTCCTTCTCGGCCGTACCGACGACGTGGGCCTTGTCGCCCAGACCACCGGGGAACGTCACCGAGCCGTTGATGGGGGCGATGGTGGACTTGCCCGGGTTCACCGTCACCTCGGCGGTGGTGATGTTGTTGCCCTTCGAGACGCCGGCGACGACGAGCTGGTACTCGCGGTCCTCCAGGTCGTTCAGCACGATGCGGTAGCCGTTGGTCGCGGTCGCCTGGCCGAGGACGACCCGGGGGTTGCCCTTCTCGTAGACGCGGATGAGCGAGTTCGTCTGAGCAGTGCCCGAGACGACGAGCGGCTGCCCGGCATCGAGCTCCGCGCCGTTCTCCGGGCTGGAGACGGCGACACCGGCGCCGTAGGGGATCGTGACGTCCTGCGGAGTCGCGTCCTCGTTGCGGATCTCCTGCGTCGCGGTGAGTTCGTAGTCACCCGCGGCGTTCGGGGCGTTGACGGGGACCTCGAAGGAGCCGTCCTCACCGGTCATGGTCGTCGCGACCTGCTTGGTGCCGCTCTTGACCTTGATGGTGGTGTTCTTGCTGGCCGAACCGGTGAGCTTCGCGACCGCTTCGACGTTCGCTTCGGAGAGCTCCGGCTGGACCGACAGCGGCGTGACCGGCAGGTCCACGTCGACGTCGCTCTCGGCGATGAGCTCAGCGCCGTTGTAGGCCTTGAGGTGCACCGACGTGTTGCCCAGTGCGAGGGCGCTGAGGGCCTGCGACCACTTGCCGTCCTTCACGGCGGCGTTGTAGGTCTTCTTCTTGCTGTCCTTGTCGAGGTAGGAGACCTCGACGTCGGTGGCGTCGTCCGGTGCCACACCATCGAGCTGCGCCGTACCGGCCTCGAGGTCGACGTCCTGCACGTCGGCGCTCAGGCCGGCGAGGGTGGTCGGCAGATTCACGAACGTGTTCTCGGCTGGAACCTCTTTCGTGCTCGCGAAGACCGGGCCGACCCTTCCTACGGTGATGACCTTCGACGTCAACCAGGCGCCTTGGGTGCTGGATCGCGCCCGAAGCGTTCCGTCCTCCGCGCTGAACTCGCCATAACTCTCGGTGGTGCAACCGCTGAGAATTGCCGCACCCACGTACTTGACCGGGGAGCTCGAAGCGAGAAGTCCATCAACCCTCAGGCAGGTCGTCAATCCGGCTTCATCGCGGGTGCGGATCTGCCAGAAGTCCTTACCGTCAACTGTCCTGGCGAAGTGAGCGGTGAGCGGGGCGGCGCTCCGCTTCGCTTCTTCCATGGTGTCGGCCGTCTTGACGACCCCGTAGGAGGCGGCGCCGGGCCCGACGCCAGCGAAATATTCGTACCCGGAGTCGGTCTTCGAGATGAGCTGGAAGTGCGCTCCTTCCTCGCCCACTTCGTACTCGTGCGTCGACGACGCCTTGGTCTCGGTCGCGGCGCCGGCCGGCATGATGCCGAACCCGAGTCCGCTGATGACGGTCGTCGCGGCCAGGACGCCAGCGCCCAGCTTCCCGACGGTCTTCTTCTTGGCCATCTGTGTGGTGTCTCTCTGTTCGTGATGGGACATCCCGGACCCCACAGCTGCGGAGTGTCGGGAGCGGATCAGGCCGCGACTCCGCGGCAGACAGCAAATATATCACATCTGAATACGGAATAGCACTAGGGTCCTCCTGACCACGTTCCCTGAGGAAGAGGACATCGATGCACCGTCCACCCCTGATCCGCACCGCGACGCTCGCTGCCGTCGGCCTGACGATCACTGCCCTGCTGGCACCGGCGGCAGCGACAGCAGCGCCGACAGCCCCGACGACCCCGACCGCGCCCGCAACACAGGCACCCGCCCCACAAGGCCGCACCGTCGCCAACCAGCCCACCGGCGTCAGCCTCACCGCGATCGACTCCCGGACGTACCGCGTCACCGGCACGCCGCACTGCGGCCTGTTCGAGTCGCCGTGTCAAATCCACGTCGGCAACGTCGGCGGCGACTACCACTGGGACGGCGGGACCTCGACCGCGGTGTTCGCCAACTGGCGCTACGGCGAAGCGAAGACCCCGGAGTTCTGGACCTACGGCTGCACGCTGTTCGGCTGCAAGGACTCCGCGCACGTCCGGGGCAACCCGGTCGTCCGTCCGTTCCCGGACCAGAAGCTCACGGCGAGCGTCGTGCGGCAGGACGACGCGCAGCGGACCGTGACGGTCAGCGGCAACGCGACCGGCGGCGCCGAGGTCCGCCGGAACGACAACCGGATCGCGACGGCGACGTCGGCCGACCCGGGGGTCTGGAGCGCGACGGTCTCCGGGCTCTCGGTCGGCTGGAACACCCTCGTGTTCGAGCAGTACGTCCGCGGCACCTACAAGGGCCAGGCGCTCGTCTCGGTCCAGATCGCTGCGCCGACCCAGCCGGAGCGCATCGTGGGGGACAGCGGCAGCGCCACCCTCGAGCGCGCCGCGACGACCTCGGTGTCGGCCTCCTTCACCCCGCGCTCGGCCTTCTCGACGCCGTCCGGGTCCATCGAGTTCCACGCCCCGGCAGGCACCACCTTCGCGTCGGGCCAGGACCGACAGCGCGGGCAGCGGTTGTCGGGCGGCTCGTGGTCGGACTTCAGCGGGGACACCCTGGTGAGCGGTGTCCGGTCCGCGGACGGTCGGACCTACCGGTACTCCCTGGCGAACCGCGACTGGGGTGTCGCGAACGGCCAGCGGTTCCGCTTCACCATGGGTGTCGAGACGCCGCTGGGCATCACCCAGACCTCGAGCTCGATGACGGCTCGCCTGGTCGGGTCGATCGCCGCCGGGTCGTTCGACACCACGGCGACGGTCCGCACGACGGTGAACGACAAGGCCCTCACCGCGCGGGTGACGGACGTCGACCAGTCCGCGCGCAGTGCCATGCTCGAGGGCACCACGCCAGCCCGGACGACCGACCTCGAGATCACCTGGACCCGCAACGGTCAGCAGACGACCCGGCGCATCCAGCCGACGAGCCCGGGAGCCTGGACGGCCGCGCTCGACGGGCTCGAGTACGGCGCGAACACGGTCCGGGTCGAGGCCTTCGTCAACACCACGTCGATCGGCTCGACGGACGTGCAGGTGGCGGTCCCGCGTCCGGACTTCAGCGCCACCGCCCGGTTCGATGACGACGTGGACGTCCCGGTCGTGGTCGGTGGCTCCGGTGCCACCGGGTCGACCGTCGAGTTGTTCGACGGGCAGACCAGCATCGCGGTCGTCCCGGTGCGTGACGGACGATGGGAGGTCTCGCTCCCTGCTCCGGACCGCGGTGGTGTGCGGACGCTCCGAGCCGAACAGCGCCAGGGCAGCCAGGTGACCGACCGGGCCGACGTGTCGATCGACTACGGCGCCGCCGTGCGGATCACCTCGCCCGGGGACGGCTTCATGGTCTCGCCGATCTTCCCGGAGGTCCTGGTGACCGGTCGCGCAGCCGACGGGGCGATCGTCACCCTGACCGACCGGAACGCGCCGGGCGTCGTCCTCGGTCGGGCGGTGGCCCGTGACGACGGCACCTGGGCGATCAGGACGCCCGCCCTCGACGACCAGGACCACCTGCTGGTGGCTACGGCTCGTTCCCGTGGCGCGAACACCACGACGACGACGCTGTCGATCGTCGGTACTCCCTGACCGGAGGCCGTCACCAGGGTGCGCCGACCGGCTCCCGCGGGACCGGTCGGCGCACCCTGCTGGGAGCTCTCGGAGCGCTCGCTGAGGGGCGGGGAGTTGGATGGAGGGCATGACCACCGTTCCGAACATCACGCTCAACGACGGACGCACGATCCCCCAGCTCGGCTTCGGCGTCTACCAGATCGATCCCGCCGAGACGAAGGCCGCGACCCTGGCCGCGCTCGAGGTCGGGTACCGCCACATCGACACCGCCGAGATGTACGGCAACGAGAAGGAGGTCGGCGAGGCCATCGCGGAGTCCGGCATCGACCGTTCCGAGATCTTCGTCACGTCGAAGCTCAACAACGGCTTCCACGCCCCCGAACTCGCTGCCGAGAACGGCAAGAAGTCGGCCGACCTGCTCGGCGGCTACACCGACCTGTTCCTCATCCACTGGCCCCTGCCGACCGTCTCGGACTTCGTCCCGACGTGGAAGGCCCTCGAGGAGCTCTACCACGCCGGCACCAGCCGCAGCATCGGTGTGAGCAACTTCCAGGCCCACCACCTCAACCGCCTCGCCGCGGAGACGACCGTCACCCCGGCCGTCAACCAGATCGAGGTGCACCCGTACCTCGCGCAGGAGGAGCTCCGCGCCTACGGCCGCGAGCACGGCATCGCCACCGAGGCCTGGTCCCCGATCGCACAGGGCCTCGTCCTCGACGACGAGACCATCGTCCGCATCGCCGGCGCCACGGGCAAGACCCCGGCGCAGGTCGTCCTCCGCTGGCACATCCAGCGCGGTGACATCGTCTTCCCGAAGTCGGTCACCCGTTCGCGCGTCGAGGAGAACTTCGCGATCTTCGACTTCGAGCTCTCCGACGAGGACATGACGGACATCACGGTGCTCGACAAGGGCCACCGCACCGGCCCGGACCCGGACACGTTCGACTACGTCCCGGCGTAGTCCGATCCGACACGACGAAGCCCCCCCCCCGCTGGGGGGGGGGGGGTGGGGGGGGGGCGCGGGGGGCGGCGGGGGGGGGCGCGGGCGGGACCCGGGACGTGGCGGGGGGC
>NZ_JARUXD010000113.1:0-6887 GCF_030433875.1 Curtobacterium sp. PsM8
CCCCCCCCCCCCCCCCCCCCCCCCCCCCCCCCCCCCCCCCCCCCCCCCCCCCACCGCCGGTCCCGTCTACCGCGCGTCGGCCGTCGGCCGCACCACTTCGGTCAGCCACGCCCGGATCCGCGCGTCGAACCAGTCGGCGTCGTGGTTCCAGAGCTTGGTGTGCCGCGCGACGTGGGCGACCTCGAGCTGCACCAGGTCCGGCCGGGCCGCGGCGAGTGCGTACGACGCCGATGCGGGCACGAACCCGTCGTCGTCGCTGTGCAGCAGCAGGATCGGGACCCGCAGTTCGTCGGCGCGGGCGACCATGTCGAGTTCCCGCAGGTCGATCGGCTGGTCCAGTCCGGCAACCCGGTGGACGACGGGCGTGCGGAGGACCCACTGCGCCACCTTCCGCACCGGTCGGGGCAGCCGGAGCGCCCGGCTCTGCGACTTCAGGACCGCGTGCCAGTCGACGACCGCCGACTCCAGCACGACGCCGCTGACGAGTCCGGCGAGGCCCGAGCGCACCAGGGTCTGCAGGACGACGGCACCGCCCATCGACCAGCCCATCAGCACGACGCTCGTGGCGCCCTGCTGCGCGACCCAGTCCAGGGCGGCGTCGACGTCCTCCCACTCGGTCGAACCCAGGCCGTAGCGACCGTCCGGGCTCGGTGGTGCGACGCCGTCGTTCCGCCACGACGCCAGCAGCACCGAGTAGCCGGCGGCCCGGAACACGGGTACTGCGCGGATCGTCTCGGCCCGGGTCACACCTCGGCCGTGCACCAGGACGGCCCAGGGCGCGGCCGGGTCCTCGGCACGGACGACCCAGGCGGGTGCGGGGCCGTTCGGGGTCTGCACGTCGACGTCCTCGACCGGCACCCCGAGCTCCCCGGGGGTCAGGTAGAACCAGCCGCCCCACCGACCGCGTCGGGCGACGGTGGGGTCGCCGGCGTCGACGGCGATGACCCGACGGGTGACGGTCGTGTCGGTGGTGTCGAGCACCTCGCCGACCCGCATGTGCCCCGTCGCGCCACCGAACCACAGGCTGTACCGACCCGGGGACTCGGTGTCGGGACTGCGTCCCAGGGAGACGGTGCGCGCCTCCAGGTCGACGGCCGTGATCGGCACCCGCTCGGTGCGCTTGCGGTCCGGGGTGACGACGGCCCGGGCGACGGCGGCGACCGAGCCGGCGACCACGGCGAAGCCGACCGCAGCGGCGGTGACGCCGGCACCGAGCGCGAGGAGGCCGACGGACCGGACGGCATCGGGACGGCGGGCCATGCGGGCCTTCCAGGACGAGGACGACTCAGGACGAGGGCGACTGCGGGCAGCACGACTGCGGGGCGGACGGCGTGCCGCCCGTACCGGTGTTGGGTCCGGAGCCTAGTCTGCATCCGTGCCCGAATCCCGAGACCCCGACGCCGAACCGGAGGCGTTCGCGCGTCTCCGCCAGTTCGTGTCGAGCGGCAGGACCCGCACCGAGACCACGGTCACCGAGATCCCGTCGCCGAGTCGCATCGCCCCGTTCTCGCTCGCCCTGGCGGCGGACGTGTCGGGCGCGGTGCACGGTGTGGACTCCGACCTCGGCACCGGACGCTTCATCGCCCTGCACGACCCCGCCGAGCCGGAGGGGTGGGGCGGCGCGTACCGCATCGTCACCTTCGCGCAGGCCCCACTCGAGCCGGAGATCGGTGTCGACGAGTTCGTCGCCGACGTCACCTGGAGCTGGCTCGTCGACGCCCTCGACGCGCACGGCGCCCGGTACGGCAACGCGTCCGGCACGGCGACGAAGATCATCTCGCGCGGGTACGGCGAACTCGCGGCACAGGGCGACGGTGCCCAACTGGAACTGCGGGCGTCGTGGACGCCCCTCGACGACGACCTGACGCCGCACGTGCAGGCGTGGGAGGAGATCGTGGCGATGCTCGCCGGACTCCCCCCGGCCTCGGACGGTGTCTCGCTCCTGGCCCCCCGGAGGCTCGCCCGTGACTGACGCCGATCCCGCCTACGAGGACGCGCACGCTGCCGTCCACGTCATCGAGGAGCGCGACGAGTACCTCGACGCGGTCGCCCGCCTGGCCGCCGGCACCGGTCCGGTCGCGGTCGACGCCGAGCGCGCCAGCGGGTACCGCTACTCGCAGCGGGCCTACCTGATCCAGGTGTTCCGCCGCGGGTCCGGCTCGTTCCTGTTCGACCCGATCGCGATCGGCGACTTCACCGACCTGCAGGCCGCGCTCGTCGACGAGGAGTGGGTGTTCCACGCCGCGTCGCAGGACCTGCCGTGCCTCCGCGAGGTCGGCCTGGTCCCGACCCGGATCTTCGACACCGAGCTCGGCGCGCGCATCGCCGGGTTCCCCCGTGTCGGCCTCGGTGCGGTCGTCGAGCAGCTGCTCGGCATCACGCTCGCGAAGGCGCACTCGGCCGCGGACTGGTCGACCCGGCCGCTGCCCCAGGCCTGGCTCGTGTACGCCGCCCTCGACGTCGAACTGCTGCCGGACCTCCGCGACTCGCTCGCCGCGGTCCTCGAAGCAGCTGGCAAGGCACGCATCGCGGAGGAGGAGTTCGCCGCCGTCCTCGCCCGCGCGCCGAAGCCGCCGCGCGCCGAGCCCTGGCGCCGGCTGTCGGGCATGAACGTGCTCCGCGGTGCCCGGGCCCTCGCGATCGCCCGGTCGCTGTGGCTCGCCCGCGACGCGTACGCGCAGGAGACCGACATCGCCCCCGGCCGGACCATCCCGGACTCGGCGATCGTGGCCGCCGCCGCTGCCGCCCCGACCTCGCGCGCGGAGCTCGGCGCGCTGAAGTCCTTCACGGGCCGCGCCAGCCGCTCCGAACTCGACCGGTGGTGGGCCGCCCTCGAGGAGGGTCGCACCACCGAGGACCTGCCGCGCCTGCGTGGCGGGAGCGAGCCGAGCCTCCCGCCGCCCCGTGCGTGGGCCGAACGCAACCCGGCCGCCGACCGACGGTACCGCGCCGCCCGTGCCGCCGTCACCGCGCGTGCCGCCGAGCTCGACCTGCCCGTCGAGAACCTGCTGACGCCGGAGACGCTGCGTCTGGTGTCCTGGACGCCGCCGAAGACCGTCGCGACCGAGACCGTCGGGGCGACGCTCGCGTCGCACGACGCCCGGCCGTGGCAGGTCGAGGAGACCGCGTCGGTCATCGCGCACGCGTTCGAGGTGGCTGCGGACCGGTCCGTCGAGGACCCGGCGGCCGAGGTCACGGCGACCACGGCCTCCCGTCCGGACGACACGACGGCGGACGCCGACGCGCAGACCGGCGACGCCGCGCTTGTCGCAGACGGACAGGCCGACGACGCCACCGGGACCACCGGCTCGTAGGAACCGCCCAACCGACGTGCCCCTGCCCAGCCGGGGGTACTAGCGTCGGGGCGTCGCCGGGCGAGGCCCGGCCGGTCGGGGTGACACGTCGCTCCGGCCCGATCGTTGTGGATCTGGAGGCTCGCATTGCCGAAGACATCAGACGTCGTGTTCGTGGACGGTGTCCGTACCCCGTTCGGCCGCGCCGGTGAGAAGGGGGTGTTCTGGCGGACCCGCGCCGACGACCTCGCCGTGCACGCGATGCGTGGGCTGCTCGACCGGAACAGCTCGCTCGACGGAGCCGCCGTCGACGACGTCGCGGTCGCCGCGACCACCCAGCAGGGCGACCAGGGCCTGACCCTCGGACGCACCGTCGGGATGCTCGCCGGCCTGCCGAAGTCCGTCCCCGGCTACGCCATCGACCGCATGTGCGCGGGTGCGATGACGAGCGTCACCACCCTCGCCGGCGCGATCGCGTTCGGTGCCGCCGACGTCGCCATCGCCGGCGGGGTCGAGCACATGGGTCGTCACCCGATGGGCTTCAACGCCGACCCGAACCCCCGCTTCGTCGCGGAGCGCATGGTCGCCCCCGACGCGCTCGTGATGGGCAACACCGCCGAGCGCCTGCACGACCGTTTCCCCGCCATCACGAAGGACCGCACCAACGCCTTCGCCGTGCAGTCCCAGCAGCGCTACGCCGCCGCCTGGGGCGCCGGCAAGCTGCAGCCGGACGTCATCCCGGTCGAGGTGAACACCGGTCAGGGCTGGGACATCGTGTCGGCCGACGAGCCGCCGCGTCCCGGCACCACCCTGGAGGCCCTGGCCGCGTTGAAGACGCCGTTTCGGTCCCACGGACGGGTCACCGCCGGCAACGCCGCCGGCCTGAACGACGGCGCGACGATGAGCCTGCTGGCCTCGGACGCCGGCGCGAAGGAGCACGGGCTGCCGACGAAGATGCGCATGGTCTCGTTCGCCTTCGCGGGCGTCGAGCCCGAGGTGATGGGCGTCGGCCCGGTGCCCGCGACCGACAAGGCCCTGTCGAAGGCCGGGCTGTCGATCGACGACATCGGCCTGTTCGAGATCAACGAGGCGTTCGCCGTGCAGGTCCTTGCGTTCCTCGACAACTACGGCATCGCGCAGGACTCCCCGAACGTCAACGCCTGGGGCGGTGCGATCGCCGTCGGGCACCCGCTCGCCTCGAGTGGTGTGCGTCTGATGACCCAGCTCGCGGCGCAGTTCGCCGAGCGACCGGACGTCAAGTACGGCATCACGACGATGTGCATCGGCCTCGGCCAGGGCGGCACCGTCATCTGGGAGAACCCGAACTTCAGCAAGTCCGCGGCACGGAAGGCGGCCTGACCATGACCACCACCCCGATCGACCAGCTGACCGCCCTGAGCGAGGACGAGGTCGTCACCCACTCGTACGTCAAGCACGTCGCGCTGCCCTCCGGTGGCACCCTCGCGCTCATCACGCTCGACAACGGCAAGGACTACAAGCGCCCCTCGACGCTCGGCCCGCGCACCATGCGTGAGCTGTCCGGCGTGCTCGACGAGCTCCGTGCCGCCGCGGCCGCCGGCACCGTCCAGGCCGTCGCGATCACGGGCAAGGAGTACTGCTTCGCCGCGGGCGCCGACCTGTCCCAGGCGGCAGCGCTGCCCTCCCGCGAGGTCGCGCACGAGCTCGGTGTGCTCGGCCACGCCACGCTCCGGAAGTTCAGCGAGCTCGGTGTCCCGTCCTTCGCGTTCGTCAACGGCATCGCGCTCGGCGGCGGGCTCGAGGTGGCGCTGCACTGCACCTACCGGGTGTTCTCGTCCGCCGCCCAGGGCATCGGGCTGCCCGAGGTCTTCCTCGGTATCATCCCCGGCTGGGGTGGCGCGACGCTGCTCCCCCGCCTGATCGGTCCGGAGAAGGCCCTGCGGGTCATCGTCGAGAACCCGCTGAAGAACAACCGTCTGATGGACGGGAAGGCCGCGGTCGACCTCGGCATCGGCGACGCGCTGATCCCGTCGGTGACGTTCCTGCCGTCCGCGGTCGCCTGGGCCGACGGCGTCGTGTCCGGTCGCACCAAGGTGGTCCGGAAGAACGAACCCGGCATGATCGAGAAGGCCGCCTGGGGCACCGTCGTCAAGGTCGCCCGACAGCAGGTGACGTCGAAGATCGGCAGCGTCCCGAAGTCGCCGTTCCGCGCGCTCGACCTCGTCGCCGCCGCCAAGTCGGGGTCGCTCGAGGAGCGCTTCGCCGGGGAGGACGACGCCCTCGCCGACCTGCTCGCCGGGGACCAGTTCGCGGCGTCGATGTACGCGTTCGACCTGGTGCAGAAGCGGGCCAAGCGCCCGGTCGGCGCTCCCGAGGGCGTCGACGCGAAGAAGGTCACGAAGGTCGGCGTCCTCGGTGCCGGGCTGATGGCCTCGCAGTTCGCGCTGCTCTTCGCCCGCCGGCTCGGCGTCCCCGTCGTCATCACCGACGTCTCGCAGGAGCGCGTCGACGCCGGTGTCGCCCGGATCCGCCAGTCGGTGGACGAGATGCTCGCCAAGGGCCGGGTCTCACAGGACGACGCGAACCGCATCACCGCCCTGGTCAGCGGGTCGGTGTCGTACGACGCGTTCGCGGACGCCGACTGGGTGATCGAGGCCGTCTTCGAGGAGATGGGCGTCAAGCAGGAGGTGTTCCGGAAGATCGAGCAGGTCATCGCACCGGACGCGATCCTCGCCACGAACACCTCGTCGCTGTCGGTGGACGAGATGGCGTCGGTGCTGCAGAACCCGGAGCGTCTGGTCGGGTTCCACTTCTTCAACCCCGTCGCGGTGATGCCGCTGCTCGAGGTCGTCCGCGCTTCCCGGACGTCCGACGAGGCCGTCGCCACCGCACTGGCCGTCGCGAAGACCCTGAAGAAGACCGCGATCGTCACGGCCGACCAGCCGGGCTTCGTCGTCAACCGGGTGCTCGCACGCGTCCTCGGCGAGGCCATGCGCGGCGTCGAGGAGGGCACCTCGTTCGAGACCGTGGCCGAGGGCGCCGCTCCCCTGGGCCTGCCGATGTCCCCGTTCGAGCTGCTCGAGCTCGTCGGCCTGCCGGTCGGCGCACACGTGCTCGACTCGCACCACGCCGCCTGGCCGGAGCGCTTCTACCCGGGCGACGGGCTGAAGAAGATCGCCGAGCACGGGACGATCCTGACCCGCGACAAGAAGGGCAACGCGACCGGGTACGACTCCGCTGCCGTGAAGCTCGTCGCGCCGTCGAAGAAGGACGCCCACCCGGTCGACGCTGCCGAGATGCAGCGCCGGTTCGAGGACGCCCTGGCCGACGAGGTGCACCGCATGCTCGACGACGAGGTCGTCCAGCACGTCGAGGAGATCAACCTCGGGCTGATCCTCGGCGCGGGCTACCCGTTCCAGGCCGGCGGCATCAGCCCCTACCTCGACCGCAGCGGTGCGTCCGAGCGGGTCTTCGGCGGCACGTTCCACGAGCCGCCGATCGTCGGGCCCGCCTCCCGCTGACCCGGCGGACGGGCGCCCGGGCGCCCGCTGCCCGGCGCCGACCGGTTCCGCACAACAGGAACCGCCCCGAACCATGGGATCCCATGGTTCGGGG
>NZ_JARUXD010000114.1:0-6761 GCF_030433875.1 Curtobacterium sp. PsM8
GGGCCGTCCGCCGGGGGCCGGCGTCGCGCGGGGGGCCGGGTGCGGCCCCGGCCGGGGGCCCCCGGGGGGGGCCCCGGGCGGGGGGCCCGGGGGGGGGGCCCCCCGGGGCCCCCCGTCCGTCAGATCTGGGTGCGGTGCCGTCGTCAGACGAGCAGCAGCACCGCGGCCACGACCGAGGCGGCGGCGATCGCGAGCCCGATGAGCATCAGGATGAAGTGCACGCGCCAGAACGTGGTCGGGCGGCCGGCGGCGTCGCGGGCCCGGGTGTCCTTCGCGACGCGCTGGAAGAAGCGCGGCCAGGCGATCACGTTGAAGACGGCACCGATGAACAGGACCACTGCGGCGAAGACGAGCACCCGACGATTGTACGTCCGGGCCTCGGCCGCCCCCCACGACCGGCCGAGACCCGCGGCCACACCAGGTGTAGCACGTGCTACAGAGCCTACACGAGGGGCGTGCCGGCCCCGACGGGCCGCGAGGGATCCGCGCCGGATGTTCACCGGGACGGGTCCGGGCCGGGTTCCGGGCCGGGTTCAGTGCCCGGTTCCGGGCCCGGTCCCGAGCCGTGCGCGGGCCCGCGCGCGGGCTCCGTTCAGGCGGTCGCGAGGACCGCTTCAGCCTCGGCGAGGGCCGCTCGGTCCGCGGCGTCGAGCGGTCGGCGGCTGCGACGCGCGCCGTCGTTGACCTCGACGATGAGCCGGCTCAACCGGGTCGCCGGGTCGTCCGAGTCGGGGTACTCGTTGTCGGTGCCGAGCCGCGCGTGCACGGGCTCGAGGCGCTGGAGCGCCCGGGCCAGCGCAGCACTGCGTCGGCCCTGCCCGACCCGGTGCCCGACGACCAGCAGGAGCATGCCGGAGGCGACCAGCAGGACGGCCCCCGGCGTCGTGATGTCGTACGGCAGGCCCAGGGCGTGCGTGACGTCGATCCGACCGGCGACGTGCGCCAGGTCCATCACGGCGACGACGACCATGCGGACGGCACCGAACACCCCACCGGCGACGAGCACCCAGAGTCCGACGCGGTCGAGGCCGGTGCGGGCCTCCCGGACGCGCAGCACGCAGATGGCGCCCGTCGCACCGAGCGCCAGGCCGAGGTAAGTCGTCTGCGCGATCGAGTACACGGCCGCCGTCGGCTGGTGTCCGACCGCGAGCATGAAGGTGGTCGTCGTCGGCACCGGGTCGAGCGTGGCGAAGGCCAGGACGATGAGCACGAGGACGACCGAGCACGAGCCGACGACGACGTTCCGCATCCAGACGCGCGCTGCCCCGACGGCCTTCGCGACGCCCCAGAGCAGCGTGCTGGTCCCCAGGACCATGAGCACGTCACAGACCAGCGTCAGCACGTTCCGACCACCGAGCAACGGGTCCACGGCGCGGTACAGCGGATCGACGCCGGCGACGATCGTCGCCGAGAACAGCAGGAACGTCATCGTCAGCGTCCGGTCCTGGCCGCGCTGCAGGAACGCCAGCACGACCGTGCCGGCGACCAGCAGGACCGCCTGGACCAGCGCGAGGATCACCCGAAGACCCCGCGGAACGGGCTGGGACGCTCGCGGTGACCCCGGATGAGCTGCGCGAGACGGTCCGCGAAGAGCTCGGCCTGCCGTTCGTACTCGTTCTCGAACAGGCCCCGGGCGAGCGCGCGCTCGACCTTGTACTGCGGCAGGTCCGGGATCAGGGCGCGGATCGCCGCAGCCTGGGGAGCGGACTCCTGGTGCCCGTGCAGGACGTGGCCGAGCTCGTGCCCGATCACGAACGCGCGGAACGTCGGGGACGGCGTCGGCGAGATCATCACCAGGTGCTGGTGCTCGAGGGTCGCCACGAAGCCGCACACCGGCTCGTCGGCCAGGAACGACTCTTCCCGGACCCGGATCGCCTTGCCGACGAGCTGCTCGGCAGCGGCGACGGCGTCCTCGATCCCCGTCCAGCCCGCGTCGGCACCCATCTCCCAGAAGCGTTCGAGGACGCGGGGGTCGCTCATGCGGCACCGCCGCGACGGGACTCCTGCTCGATGACCTCGGCGATGCGCCGGAGTGCGTCCGGGGAGAGCTCCCCCGGGAACGTCCGCGCCGCGAAACCGCTGACCCGTGCTGACCGGATCGACCGGACGAGTGCGAGCTGCGCGCCGATGCGTTCGGGCAGGTCGCTGTCCTCGAGCAGGAAGGCGTCGTCGACCTCGAAGAAGCCGGCCAGCAGTCGGAGGAGCTGGGTGTCGCTGTTGCGTCGGCCGTCCCCGGACACCATGTAGGTCCACTTCGCCCGGGAGAGCGACCCGCCGCGCGCGTCGACGTACTGCTCGATCTCGGCGAAGGGCACGGGGGCGCCGCGCTGCGACTCCTCGAAGTCGAGCAGCAGGTTGAGCCGACGCGCGAGTTCGCCCGCGTCGAGCACGCCGCCCTTCGGCAGTGATGCCGTCATCGTCGTCCCCCTTCGATCCCCGTGCTCCGCCATGCTACTGCCCGACTACCCTCGGTAGGGTGTCGCGCCGGTACCCCTCGACCATCGCCGGCCCGGTCGAGCACGAGTTCGTCGTCTCCCGCTCCCGGTTCGTCACGACCGCACACCCCGCCCAGGACCCGGCAGCCGCCGAGGCCGTGATCGCCGACGTCCGCCGACGGTCCTGGGACGCACGGCACCACTGCAGCGCGATGGTGACGGGCGTCCTGGGTGACCAGGCGCGCTCCTCCGACGACGGCGAACCCTCCGGCACCGCCGGGGTGCCGATGCTCGAGGTGCTCCGACGCCGCGACCTGACCGACGTGGTGGTGGTCGTCAGCCGGTGGTTCGGTGGGGTGAAGCTCGGCGCCGGCGGCCTCGTCCGCGCCTACTCGACCTCCGTGTCCGAGGCGCTGGACCGGGCGACAGTGGTCCGACGCGCCGCCCGCACCAGGGTGCGCGTCGCGGTGCCGCATGCCGACGCCGGGCGGGTCGACAACGCCCTGCGGGCCTGGGTGGCTCGTCATGACGCCACCTCGGGAGACACCGCGTACGGCGAACAGGCGGTGTTCGAGCTCTGGGTGCCGGCGGACGGGATCGCGGCCCTCGAGGCGGAGCTGGCGAGCGTGTCGGCGGGCGCGCTCGTGCCGGTGCTCGGGGAGGAGCGGGTCGTCGATCTCGAGTGACCCGAGGGTGCGAGATCGGTTCAGTATTTCGTGTTCATGTTGGGCGTATCACCTGATCATGTCGGCATATCATCGCCGGAGTCATCGACCTGCGATGCCTGAACCGACCAACAGACGGAGTCCTCATGCAACCACGCGCCATGACGCGTGCTGCTCTCGCGCTGGGTGTCACGCTCGCCGTGACCCTTCCGACCGCAGCCGCAGCGGCCACTTCGACCGACCCGCCATCGATGGCCGCCACCAGGGCCGTCGTCGGGTTGGCCCTCGAGATCGCGAAGGACGGCAACGGCCCGTTCACTCCGGAGGACGGTCCGGGGGCCGACGCGGGCGCCGGCAACAGGATCGTTCGGACTCTCGACGCCGTCACCTACCGCGTCACCATGAACTCCAGCGGCGGCCCGAGCACGAACGAGCGTTTCACCCTCACCGCTCCCGCGGGCACCTCCTGGGCCGGCGTCCCCGGCCCCTGCCAGGGAGTGGGGTCCTCGATCACGGGTGCCGATCTCGTCTGCAACCTCGGCGACGTCGCCGAAGGGCAGGCGGTCGCTGTCCCCGCCGTCCTCGACGTCTCCGGCGACCTCCGGAACGGCGACCGGCTCGACGTCGTGGCGACCGGAACGGCGGATGATGCCGAGAACGGCGTGATCACTGCAGCTGCACCGCCGGTGACGGTCTCAGCCGCGGCGCGGTACAACCTCAGCAAGAACATCACCGCCTCACGCCTGAACACGGGGGTCCTCGGTCCGGACGGCGCGACCCGCGGCATCCAGCTGGTCTACCCCGTCACCGTCGACTGGGAGCCGGTCGTACCGGGACAGGGCCTGTTGGGCTTCGAGCGGAGCGCCGGACCGATGACCTTCACCGACGACCTCTCGGAGATCCTCGGTGACGTCCCCTCAGGAGCCGTGCTCTGGAACGGCGGCCAGTCGGTCTGCGGGGTGAACGACCGGACGGACTGGCGGTTCGGCAACCTCCCCGGTGGTCGAGGTGGAACGAGCAGCAGCGTCACGGAGTCGGGCACGATCACCTGTGAACAGAAGGCGGCCGGCGAACCGGTGTCCGTGACGATCACCGGCACCGTGACGGACCCGACCCATCTACCCACGTCCGGGGTGACCGGAGTGCTGACGCAGCCGAACCGCGCCTACTTCGTCTCCGGCTACCTGTCCGTGTGGATGCCGACGCCGCCGGCGGACACGAGCGTGGACTCGGTGAACACGTACTCACCGCTGCGGACGGTCTCGATCAGCGGAGCTCCCAACTTCCCCGGCTCCACCGAACCCCTCGCCGACAACCGAGCGGCACGCAACATCACGGAGTTGGCGCCCGGTAACGGAAGCAAGCACCTCTACCGCGTGCACGACGAGGGCGCCAGCGTCTCGGCCGGTTCAGCACGGGAGGGTGACCCCTGGGTGACGCCGGGCACGCCACTCCGCAGTGACGTCACCGCCTGGAACAACGGCATCCGGCCCTACCAGGGCATGGTGCTCTGCGACACCTACGACCGTGCGACCCAGCGACTCACACGGCTCGGTACCCAACGGGTCGCGGCGTGGAGCACAGGACTCACCGGCGGGACCGTCCAGTACGCCGCCTACGACATGGCCAGCCCCGTCGAAGGCCAGCGGCAGGCGACGTGCGACGACAGCGCCGGCCCCTGGTACGACCAGCCCGAGGACGTCCCCGGCGGCATCGACAGGGTGGGAGCGATCCGTGCCACCGGTGACCTCGCGGGCGGCAGGACCGCAGCCCTGTACTCCTTCGTCGAGACGAAGGACGTCGCCGACGGCACCCGGGCTCGTGACTTCGGCCACCTGCGGTTCGGCACCGACGAGCCCTGGTTCCACGACGTCACCTCCGACCCTGGACTCGCTGCCGGCGGGCTCTCGGACAGCGTCCTCGTGACGGAGAACCTCGCCCGGGTCACGAAGAAGGTCGTCGATGCCGGGTACGACGCCACCGACACCCCGGACACGACCAGTTTCACCGTCGCGGGCAACACCCTCGACTACGCCCTCTACCCGTCCCTGACGAACGGCAACACGACTGGCAAGCCGTCCGACCTCACCGTCCGGGACGTCCTGCCGCCGCACGTCAACTACGTTGCCGGAAGTGGATCGCTCGCTCCGGAGACGGACATGATCACGGACGCCGACGGGCAGCGACGACAGCGTCTCACCTGGACCCTCCACGACGTCGCCCCCAACACCGAGGTGGCCCCGATCACCTACACCGCCGAAGTGGCGACGACCGCGCCCGCGGCACCCGTCGTCAACGAGGTCGTCGTCGCCTCACCGAGCGACCGATCGGACGAGCGGTACCGCGGGGCAGAGCGCGCCGTGCAGATCGTCGCCACCGGCGGAGTGGGGGTCCGGGAGACCGCCGTCGAACCGGTCGTCGTCACGGGCGACCACCTCGAGTGGCAGCTCGACTACACGAACACGGACGCCAGTCCGATCCAGGATGCCGACCTGATCGACGTCCTGCCGTTCGACCGGGACGCCCTGAACTCGTCCTTCAACGGCTCCGTCCGCCTCGCCGCAGCGGTCGTACCCGAGGCAGCGGCCGACGAGTCCGTCACGTACACCGCGGCGGCTCCGGGCGACGTCGACCTCGACGGGACGCACCCGTCGAACCAGCCTGGCGGGTCAACGCCCTGGTGCGCCGAGGTGGACTTCGGTACCGCAGGGTGTCCGGACTCCCTCGCCGACGTGACGGCCTTCCGCCTCCTCCGCGGCGCCCCCGTCGCCGTCGGCCAGACCGTCACCCACCGGATCACCGTGCAGACCGAGGGGCAGCACGACGGCGACCGGTACACGAACCGGTTCGGCCTGCGCGCCTCGAACCTGTCCCTGGGCGTGCTGTCGAACCCGGCGAGCATCCGCATCGTCGCCGGTGCCCTGGGCGACCACGTCTGGACCGACGAGAACGGCAACGGCATCAAGGACCCCGGCGAGCCGGGCATCGCGGGTGTCGACGTCCGCCTGACCGGGACGGACGACCACGGCGGAACCGTGGATCGTGCCACCGTGACCGACGGCGCCGGTGACTACCGCTTCGGAGCGCTCCGGCCCGGGGAGTACACGGTCGTCTTCCGCGCCCCCGAGGGCCGCTCGTTCACCCGTGCGCTGGTGGGGACGGACCGGACGGTGGACTCCGATGCAGGTCGGGACGGCCGGACTGCGGAGACCACGGTCGCACGGATCACGGACGCTGACGACGAGTTGGTCGGCGTGCAGCGGATCGACACGATCGACGCCGGGATCCTGACCGGGAACGACGTCGTCGATCCGCCCGGCACCGTCGATCCGGGCTTCGGCGTCGTCCCGGTCGAACCGGACCTCCCCGGCGACTCCGGGGAGTCCGGCGACGCCACCGCCTCCCCCACGCCGGCCCCGGCGTCCGAGGACAGCAGCGCCGGCGCGACGAGAACGGCGGGCGCGCTCGCGTTCACCGGGAGCACGGGCCTGCTGGCCGTCAGCACGGCGGCACTGCTCCTGACGGCCGCGGGCGGGGTCCTCGTCGGGCTCCGACGGGTGCGGCGGCAATGACCCCCGGGCGGGGGGGGGGGGGGGGGGGGGGGGCCCCCCCCCCCCCGGGGGGGGGGGGGGGGGGGGGGGGGGGGCGGGGGGGGGCGGGG
>NZ_JARUXD010000115.1:0-6600 GCF_030433875.1 Curtobacterium sp. PsM8
CCTGTGCGGCGCCCGGTCCATTTGTGAAAACCCCCCCCCCCCCCGCCGGGGGGCCGGGCCTCCTGTCCGTCTCGGGCCGGGTCCCGGGCCCGATGCCGTCGGGGCCGGCGCAGGACCGGCGGGCTCTACTGGGCGAACGCGCCCGCGAGGCGCAAGGGCACGAGCAGTTCGTCGTCGCTCATCGCCCCGTGCTGGCCGATCATCCGGCCGGGTTCGGTGCCGTCGCGGACCTCGCGGTCGTCGTTGAACGCCCACGACCCCTTCGCGACGAGCAGCACGTCGCCGATGCGCGGCAGGACGGCGTCGTCGACCGGGCCGAACCACCCGGCGGCCACGGCCTCGTCACGGCTGGCCACCACCGCACGCTTGCCCAGGGACGCCCGGAACGCGTCCACCAGGGCCGGCACGTCCGTCCCCGGAGCGACCGTCAGCTGCCGGCAGCGCGGGTCCCCGGCGACACCGACGACGTCCACCAGCAGTTCGGGGTCCAGCGCGACGTTGCTGTGCGGCGGCACGTCGAGCACGCCGTGGTCCGCCGTGACGAGCACCCCGACGTCCGGGTCCACCCGGGCGTCCAGACGGGACAGCTCGGCGTCGACGAGCTCGAGTGCCGCGGTCCAGCGGTCGGACTGCCAGCCGTGCTTGTGCCCGATCGAGTCGAGTTCGGGGATGTAGAGGTAGACGAGCTGCCGTCCGCTGCCGGTGGCGTCGAGCGCGGCGTCGATCCGGGCCGGGATCGTGTCGGCTGCGACGAAGCGCGCGCCGCCGAGGACGTTCGCCGTCATGCCGGAGGACCGGTAGCGGGTGGGCGCCACGACGACCGGGTCCACGCCGAGCCCGGACGCCGCGGTGAACACCGTCTCGGAGCGCAGCCACCCGGCGGGCACCTCGGTGTCCCACCCGCTGAGCAGGTTCATCACGCGGGACTCCTCCGGGTTCCAGCCGCTGTAGCCGACGACGCCGTGCTCGCCGGGCTGCCGGCCGGTCGTCAGCGTGGTCAGTGCCGCCGCGGTCGTGGTCGGGAAGCCGCTGCGCAGGCGCTTCTTCGTCGTGGTCAGGAACCGGGCGTGGCCGGCGCGTGCCGCGAGGGCGTTCGCACCGAGGCCGTCGACCAGGACGACGATCGCGGAACGGGCGGGGCGGAGGGCGATCCGGGCCTCCCGGCCGGTGTCCCGCAACCAGGCGTCGTCGGCGGCGCCCAGCGCGACCAGGCAACTCGGCAGCACGTCGGCGAGGTTCACGGCGGCGTCGGGGGCCGTCGGTACGCTTGTTCCCACCCCCAGAGTCTTCCAGATCGAGCTGGGTCGGCAGAGAGGTGTCATGGCACGCACGGACGTCGTCGGGCTGCCCGACGGTGAGCGCATCGAGGACGTCGACGTCTCGGAGGAGATGCAGGGGTCGTTCCTGGAGTACGCGTACTCGGTCATCTACTCCCGCGCCCTGCCCGACGCCCGCGACGGCCTGAAGCCGGTGCAGCGCCGCATCCTGTACCAGATGGCGGAGATGGGCCTGCGGCCGGACCGCGGTCACGTGAAGAGCGCCCGCGTCACCGGCGAGGTGATGGGCAAGCTGCACCCGCACGGTGACGGCGCCATCTACGACGCACTCGTCCGACTCGCGCAGCCGTTCACCATGCGCGTGCCGCTCGTCGACGGCCACGGCAACTTCGGCTCGCTCGACGACGGCCCCGCCGCCGCCCGGTACACGGAGGCCCGCCTGGCTGAACCGTCGATGGCGATGACCGAGGGCCTGGGCGAGGACGTCGTCGACTTCGTCCCGAACTACGACAACCAGATCATGCAGCCGAGCGTGCTGCCGGCGGCGTTCCCGAACCTGCTCGTCAACGGCGCGTCGGGCATCGCGGTCGGCATGGCCACGAACATGGCGCCGCACAACCTGGGCGAGGTCGTCGAGGCCGCGAAGCACCTGCTCATGCACCCGCACGCGACCCTCGACGAGCTGATGGAGTTCGTCCCCGGGCCGGACCTGCCCTCCGGCGGCACGATCGTCGGGCTCTCCGGGGTCCGTGACGCCTACGCCACCGGCCGCGGCACGTTCCGTACCCGGGCGAAGGTCTCGGTCGAGAACCTCACCCCCCGGAAGACCGGGCTCGTCGTCACCGAGCTGCCGTACCTCGTCGGCCCCGAGCGGGTCATCGAGAAGATCAAGGACGGGGTGCAGTCGAAGAAGCTCGTCGGCATCTCGGACGTCAACGACCTGACGGACCGCAACCACGGCCTCCGGCTGGTCATCGGCATCAAGTCCGGCTTCAACCCGACGGCCGTGCTCGAGCAGCTGTACAAGCACACGCCGCTCGAGGAGAACTTCGGCATCAACAACGTCGCCCTCGTCGAAGGCTCGCCGCGCACCCTCGGGCTCCGCGACCTGCTCGACGTCTACGTGAAGCACCGCCTGTCGGTCGTCACGCGGCGCTCCCAGTACCGGCTCGCTCGACGCCGTGAGCGCCTGCACCTGGTCGAGGGGCTGCTCATCGCGATCCTCGACATCGACGAGGTCATCCAGGTCATCCGCACCTCGGACGACTCCGAGGCCGCACGGAGCCGACTGCGGGACGTCTTCGACCTGTCCGAGGTGCAGGCCGAGTACATCCTCGAACTCCGCCTGCGCCGCCTGACGAAGTTCTCGCGCATGGAGCTCGAGGGCGAACGCGACCAGCTGCTCGCCGACATCGCCGCGCTCGAGGAACTGCTGGCGTCGGACGACCGGCTCCGAGCCCAGGTCGCGACCGAACTCACCGAGGTGTCCGACAAGTTCGCCACGCCCCGCCGCACGCTCCTGACCGAGGCCGACGCCCCGGTGCGTGGTGGTCGGAAGGCCACGGTCGACCCGGAGTCGCTGCAGGTCGCCGACGCCCCCTGCCGCGTGCTGCTCTCGACCACCGGACGTCTGGTCCGCGTCGACATCCCGGCGGCCGAGTCCGGCATCGTCCACGTGCCGAAGCGCTCGAAGCACGACGCCGTCCGCTCCACCGTCGTCAGCACCGTCCGCGGGCAGGTCGGTGCGCTGACCTCGACCGGGCGTGTCGTGCGGTTCTCCCCCGTCGACGTCCCCGCCGTGCCGCCCGCGTCGGTGCGACTCGACGCCGGAGTCCGGGTGACCGAGTACCTGGGTGTGCCGAAGAGCGAGACCGTGGTCGCCCTCGTGTCCCTCGACGCGGCCGTCGCGGACTCCGTCGCCATCGGCACCGCCCAGGGTGTCGTCAAGCGCGTCGTCCCGGCTGCCTGGCCCGACAAGCCGGACTTCCCCGCCATCGGCCTGAAGCCCGGCGACCACGTCGTCGGCGCTGCCCAGGCACCGGAGTCCGACGACCTGGTGTTCGTCACCTCGAACGCCCAGCTGCTCCGCTTCCCGGCCGGCGCGGTCCGTCCGCAGGGGCTCCCCGCCGGCGGTGTCGCGGGCTTGTCGCTCGCCGGTGGCGCCAGCGTGATCTGGTTCGGCTCCGTCGCCGTCACCGAGGACACCGTCGTCGCCACCGTCTCGACCACGTCGAGCGCCCTGCCGGGCACCGACGCCGGTCGTGCGAAGGTGTCGGCGCTGACCGAGTTCCCGGCGAAGGGTCGCGGCACCCAGGGAGTCCGGGCGCACGCGTTCCTCAAGGGCGAGGACGGGCTCACGGTCGCGTGGGCCGGAGTCGCGCCGCCGCACGCGGTCGGGTCGGACGGCGCGGCACGGACGCTGCCGGACTGGCTGTCCAAGCGCGACGGGTCGGGCAGTCCGCTCGACGCCGAGGTCGTCACCATCGGTGGCAGTGCCGCCGCGGTGGACGGGACGCGCGGCGAGGCCTGACGCGGGCGTTCCGTCGTCGGGCGCTACGTCGGCGACCGGTCAGGCGTCGATGCGCTCGCGGTCCAGGCCCTCGCCCGCCAGGATGAACTCCTTGCGCGGCGCGACGTCGTTGCCCATGAGCAGCTCGAACACCTTCGCCGCCGACTCGGCGTGCGACACGTTCACCCGGCGCAACGTGCGGTGCGCGCGGTCCATCGTCGTCTCGGCGAGCTGGTCGGCGTCCATCTCCCCCAGGCCCTTGTAGCGCTGGATCGGCTCGAGGTACTTCTTGTTCGACCGCTCGAGCTTCTTCAACAGGGTCGTCAGCTCCTGCTCGGAGTACGTGTACAGCGTGTCGTTCGGCTTGCCGCGGTTCACGACCACGACCCGGTGCAGCGGCGGCACCGCGGCGAACACCCGGCCCTGCTCGATCATCGGGCGCATGTAGCGGAAGAACAGCGTCAGCAGCAGCGTGCGGATGTGGGCGCCGTCGACGTCGGCGTCGGACATGATGATGACCTTGCCGTACCGGGCCTGGTCGAGCTCGAACGTCCGGCCGGAGCCGGCGCCGATCACCTGGATGATCGAGGCGCACTCGACGTTCGAGAGCATGTCCGACACGGACGCCTTCTGCACGTTGAGGATCTTGCCGCGGATCGGCAGCAGCGCCTGGTACTCGCTGTTCCGCGCGAGCTTCGCGGTGCCCAGGGCCGAGTCGCCCTCGACGATGAACAGCTCGGTGCCCTCGACGTCGTTCGACCGGCAGTCGGCGAGCTTGGTCGGCAGCGAGGAGTTCTCGAGCGCGTTCTTGCGGCGCTGCGTCTCCTTGTGCGCGCGGGCCGAGATGCGGGTCTTCATCTCGGCGACGACCTTCTCGAGCAACCCCGCGGCCTGCGCCTTCTCGGTGCGCTGGGTCGACGTCAGGATCTCGGTCATCCGCTTCGACACGACCGAGTCGACGATGCGGCGGACGGCCGGCGTGCCGAGGATCTCCTTCGTCTGCCCCTCGAACTGCGGCTCCGGCAGTCGGACGGTGAGCACGGCGGTGAGGCCGGCGAGCACGTCGTCCTTCTCGAGCTTGTCCTGGCCGACCTTGAGCTTGCGGGCGTTCGCCTCGACCTGGGTGCGCACGGCCTTGACCAGTCCGGCTTCGAAGCCCGCCTGGTGCGTGCCGCCCTTCGGCGTGGCGATGATGTTGACGAAGCTGCGGAACACCGTCTCGTAGCCGTCGCCCCAGCGCAGGGCCACGTCGACCTCGCAGGTGCGTTCGACCTCGGTCGAGACCATGTGGCCCTTGTCGTCGAGCATCGGCACGGTCTCCTTGAACGTGCCCGAGCCCTGGATGCGCCAGACGTCGGTCTTCGCGCCGTCGACGGCCAGGTGCTCGACGAACTCGCCGATGCCGCCCTCGTAGCGGAACCGCTCGATGACCGGGCCCTGCTCGACGAGCGCGCTCGTCTCAGCGACGGCGTCGGCGTCGGTCGTGGACAGCGCCGGCGCGGGCGCCGCCAACGCGGCTCGCTCCGCCGCGGCCCGGATCGACGCGGGACGGGCGTCGGTGATCGTGAGCCCCAGGCCGGGGACCAGGAACGCCGTCTGACGCGCCCGGTTCACCAGGTCGCCGGTGCTGAACGCGGCGTCCTTCGTGAAGATCTGGCGGTCTGCCCAGTACCGCACCCGGGTGCCGGTGACGCCCTTCTTCACCTTGCGGATGACGCGCAGTTCGCTGCCGGACGTGAACGGCGCGAACGGGGCGTCCGGTCCGATGCCCTGCGCATCGTCGAAGATGCCGGGCTCCCCGCGGTGGAACGACATGGCGTAGGTCTTGCCGCCACGGTCGACCTCGACGTCCAGGCGCTCCGACAGCGCGTTCACGACCGAGGCACCGACGCCGTGCAGTCCGCCCGAGGCCGCGTACGACCCCGAGCCGAACTTGCCGCCGGCGTGCAGCTTGGTGAACACGACCTCCACCCCGGTCAGACCGGTCTTCGGTTCGACGTCGACCGGGATCCCGCGGGCGACGTCGGAGACCTCGACCGATCCGTCCGCGTGCAGGATCACGCCGATCTCGTCCCCGTGACCGGCGAGGGCTTCGTCGACCGAGTTGTCGATGACCTCCCACAGGCAGTGCATGAGGCCGCGGGAGTCCGTCGAGCCGATGTACATGCCGGGACGCTTCCGGACCGCCTCGAGTCCTTCGAGGACGGAGAGATGCCGTGCGGAGTAGTCGGAGCTCACCTGACGAGCGTAGCGATCGAGACCGACACTGCCGGGGCGCACGGCCGGTGTGCCTCGGCGTGGGGACAACCCTTGCGCGCAGAGCGAACGAGGGGCCTCAGGATGCCGGGCATCCAGCCAGGACGTGTTGGAATGGGTGCATTCACCGCACCGTACTGCGATCCGTGAGGAGCACAGCAATGACCCAGACCGTGCAGGACCTCCCCGTCGACGAACTCAACGACAACCACCAGCTCACCGCGGCCGACCGCTGCGACAGCTGCGGTGCGCAGGCCTACATCCGCGCCACCATGGCCAGTGGTGAACTCCTGTTCTGCGCCCACCACGGCGCCGAGTTCAAGGACAAGCTCGCTGCGACCGCGCTCGAGTGGCACGACGAGTCGTCCCGGCTCCGCGAGTCCAAGTAGGCGACACACCCGCAACGCACTGGAGGCCCCGGGGGGGGGGGGGGGGGGGCGGCCGCCGGGCCGCCGGGCGGGGGGGGGGGGGGGGGGGGGGGCGGGGGGGGGGGGGGGGGGGGGGGGGCGGGCGGGGGGGGGGGCGCGGGGGGGGGGGCGGGGGCGGGGGGGGGGGGGG
>NZ_JARUXD010000116.1:0-6348 GCF_030433875.1 Curtobacterium sp. PsM8
GGGCGTGCTCGCGACCGACACCGGGGCTGTGTTGGTTCCGTGCGTGAGGAGTCTTCTTCGTTTCGGGGGCGTGCTCGCGACCGACACCGGGGCTGTGTTGGTTCCGTGCGTGAGGAGTCTTTTTCGTTTCTGGGGCGTGCTCGCTCTGTTTCGATCGCCGTCGGCCGGGCTGTGGAGAGCGGTGTCGAGGTGTCGGCGGTCCCGACTACCCTGGTCGCGTGGTCACCGCCCTGTATCGCCGTTACCGGCCCGAGAACTTCGCCGAGCTGATCGGGCAGTCGCAGGTGACGGACCCGCTCCGCACCGCACTCCGGACCAACCGCGTCAACCACGCGTACCTGTTCAGCGGCCCGCGCGGCTGCGGCAAGACGACCTCGGCACGCATCCTCGCGCGCTGCCTGAACTGCGCCGAGGGCCCGACCGACACCCCGTGCGGCGTCTGCCCCAGCTGTGTCGAACTCGCGCGTGGCGGCAGTGGCTCCCTCGACGTGATCGAGATCGACGCCGCCAGCCACAACGGTGTCGACGACGCCCGTGACCTCCGCGATCGTGCCGTCTTCGCCCCGGCGCGCGACCGCTACAAGATCTTCATCCTCGACGAAGCGCACATGGTCACGCCGCAGGGCTTCAACGCGCTGCTCAAGCTGGTCGAGGAACCGCCCGAGCACGTCAAGTTCATCTTCGCCACCACCGAGCCCGAGAAGGTCATCGGCACGATCCGGTCGCGGACCCACCACTACCCGTTCCGCCTGGTCCCGCCGGCCACGATGCTCGAGTACATCGAGCAGCTCTGCACGCAGGAGTCCGTCTCGGTCGCACCCGGTGTGCTGCCGCTCGTGGTCCGTGCCGGCGGCGGCTCGGTGCGCGACACCCTGTCGCTGCTCGACCAGCTGATGGCCGGCAGCGAAGACGGCGCGATCGCCTACGAGCGGGCCGTCGCCCTGCTCGGCTACACCGACGCCGCCCTGCTCGACGACGTGGTCGACGCGCTCGCCGTGGCCGACCCCGCGTCCGCGTTCTCGGCGATCGACCGCGTGGTCCAGACCGGTCAGGACCCGCGCCGCTTCGTCGAGGACCTGCTCGAACGGCTCCGCGACCTGATCGTCGTCGCGGCGACGAACGAGAGCGCCGGAGCGGTCCTCCGCGGCATCTCGCCCGAAGAGCTCGACACGATGTCCCGCCAGGCTGGGGTCTTCGGGGCCACCGCGCTCTCCCGGGGTGCCGACATCGCCAACCGTGCCCTGACCGAGATGACCGGTGCGACCTCGCCCCGACTGCACCTCGAACTCATGGTCGCCCGGATGCTCGTGCCCGAGGCCGACGACACCCAGCGCGGTGCACTCGCCCGTGTCGAGCGGCTCGAGCGTCGCGTCGGTGTCGGCGATGCCGGCGGACACCAGGCTCCGCCGGAGACGATGCCGGCCGCGACGACGTCCGCTCCGAGGGGATCTGCTCCGGGGGGATCTGCTCCGACGGCGCCTGCTGCGGCACCCGTGGCTGCTCCCTCGGCCTCGGTGCCGACTGCTGCGTCCGCCGCTCCACCGGCTCCGGCGGGTGCCGCTCCGACCAGCACCGCGTCTCCCGCTGCCTCCACTGCTCCCGAGGCCCCGGCCTCGCACACGGACGAGGGCCCGGGCGAAGCGGCACGCGACGCCGCAGCGTCCTGGGCCGCCGCGGTCCCGGCGACCGACACCACCACCCGGAAGCCGGAACCTGCCGCGGCAGAGCCCGGCTCTGCCGGAGACTCCGAGCCCGAGGGACAGGCCTCGCCGTCCTCCACCGGAGTCGGCACGGTCATCGGGTCCGAGCCCGCGGTCCGCTCCGTGACCCCGGTCGGTCTGCAGCAGATGCGGGACACCTGGCCGCAGATCGTCGAGCACGTCCAGCGCGCCAAGCGTTCGGCGTGGGCGGTCGTCGCGACGGCACAGGTCACCGCGCTCAAGGACGACGTCCTGACCCTGACCTTCCCGAGCCAGCAGGACGTGGCCTCGTTCAAGGAGATGAGCGGGCCGGACACCAGCGTCAGCGAGCACCTCCGCAGCGCGATCACGGACCTGCTCGGTTTCCGGGTGAAGTTCGTGGCACGCGGACCGGGCGCTGCCGGTGCCCGGCCGGCGCAGGCACCCGAACAGCAGGCACCCGCACAGCAGGCACCCGCACAGCAGCCGCCGGCGCAGCAGGCGCCCCCGCAGCCGACGCCGGTGCAGCAGGCCCCGGCGAAGCCCGAGCAGTCCGCCCGGACCACGGCGCCGCAGCAGGCTTCGGCGCCGAAGCAGGCAGAGTCTCCGCAGCAGCCCGAACAGCGCACGCCGCAGGGTCAGCGCCAGCCGCAGGCCGATCCGGCGTCGGCGTCGCAGCCGTCTGCGCCGGAACGCCAGGCGTCGGAACGCCCTACGCCGGAGCGCTCCGCCCCGCGGGGAGAATCCGCCCCCGAGCGCCCCGCACCCGAGCGGCCCGCCCCGGAGCGATCAGCTCCCGAGCGATCAGCCCCCGCGCAGCCCGCAGCCCAGGACTCCGGACCGGTCACCGAGTGGGCCGTCGCGACGATCCCCGCGTCGGACCCGACGACCGGTGCCGTGCCCGAGGACGTCGTCCCCGCGTGGGGCGCGCCCTTCGGCGTCGTCCCATCGGACGCCACCGTCGCCCCGGCCGAGCGCGCCGCGCCTACCGAGACGGCCGCGCCTGCCGAGACGACCGCGCCTGCCGAGACGACCGCTCCTGCCGAGGCAGCTGCGCCCGCACAGTCGCCGGAGCCGACCCGATCGAGGACCGCAGCGTCCCCGTCCGGGTCCGCCGCGCCTCCCGTGCCGGCCGACGGCATCCCGGTCGACGACTACCCGCTGGACGACGAGCCGTTCGACGACGGCGCGCCGTTCCCCGACCCAGGCCACGGCCGCTCCGCACCGTCCGGCCGCGCCCCGTCGCAGCCCGCTGCAGGCAAGCCGGCGACCGCGCAGCCGGCTGCCGCACAGCAGCCGAGCGCTCCGCAGCAGCCAAGCACCCCGGCGCAGCCGTCCCGCCAGGCCCAGCAGGCGCCGTCCGGCGCCCGTCGCGCCCCGGTCCCCGGGCGCTACGGCGAGGCGGTCGTGCGTGAGATCCTCGGCGCGCAGTTCATCGAGGAGACGTCGCTGACCGAGGGGACGATCTGATGTACGACGGCATCGTGCAGGACCTCATCGACGAGTTCGGGCGGCTGCCCGGCATCGGTCCGAAGTCGGCGCAGCGGATCGCGTTCCACATCCTGCAGACCGAGTCGTTCGACCCGACCCGCCTGTCCGAGCTCCTGGCGGACGTCAAGGAGCGGGTCCGCTTCTGCGAGGTCTGCGGCAACGTCACCGAGAACGTGCAGTGCAGCATCTGCCGAGACCCGCGACGGTCGCCGGCGACGATCTGCGTCGTCGAGGAAGCCAAGGACGTCGCCGCGATCGAGCGCACCCGCGAGTTCCGGGGGCTCTACCACGTGCTCGGTGGGGCGATCAGCCCGATCGACGGCGTCGGACCGGACGACCTGCGGATCCAGCAGCTCATGGTCCGGCTCGCCGACGGCACCGTGGACGAGGTCATCATCGCCACGGACCCGAACCTCGAGGGCGAGGCGACCGCGACCTACCTCAGCCGACTGCTCGTCCCGATGGGCATCCGCACGACCCGTCTGGCCTCGGGGCTGCCGGTGGGCGGCGACCTGGAGTACGCGGACGAGGTCACCCTCGGCCGTGCGTTCGAGGGCCGTCGCGTCGTCGGCGGCTGACCCCGACCCGCACCCGGACTGCTCGGCAGCTCGCCGACCTGTCCGGGTGCCCACGCGGGATCGTTGCGTGCCGACCCGCTCGGACGCAACATCCGTGGAACACCGTCTACGATTGTCGAGCCGCGTGACGTCGCGGAGAACCGTCCCCAGGAGTGCGTGCCCGTGGCCTTGATCGTGCAGAAGTTCGGTGGTTCGTCCGTCGCGGATGCCGAGAGCATCAAGCGCGTGGCGAAGCGCATCGTCGAGACGAAGAAGGCCGGCAACGACGTCGTCGTGGCGGTGTCCGCGATGGGCGACACCACCGACGAGCTCGTCGACCTGGCGCACGAGGTCACGCCGATCCCGGCCGGACGCGAGCTCGACATGCTCCTCACCGCGGGCGAGCGGATCTCGATGGCGCTCCTCGCGATGGCGATCAAGAGCCTCGGGGTCGAAGCCTCGTCGTACACGGGCAGCCAGGCCGGCATGCTCACGGACGCCCAGCACGGCAAGGCCCGCATCGTCGACGTCACCCCGAAGCGCGTGCGTGAGGCGCTCGACGCCGGGCACGTCGCGATCGTCGCCGGCTTCCAGGGCTTCAACCGCACCACGGGGGAGATCACCACCCTCGGCCGCGGTGGTTCCGACACGACCGCCGTCGCCCTGGCCGCTGCGCTCGACGCCGACGTCTGCGAGATCTACACCGACGTCGACGGCATCTTCACCGCCGACCCCCGCATCGTGCCGAAGGCCCGCAAGATCGACCGGGTCACGACCGAGGAGATGCTCGAGCTCGCAGCATCCGGTGCGAAGGTCCTCTACATCCGCGCCGTCGAGTACGCCCGCCGGCACGGAGTCACCCTGCACGTCCGTTCCTCGTTCAGCAACGTCGAGGGCACCATCGTCTACAACCCTGCCGAGGGGGAAACCGTGGAAGAACCGATCATCACCGGCATCGCCGGCGACCTCTCCGAGGGCAAGATCACCGTCGTCGGCGTGCCCGACCAGCCCGGGAAGGCAGCCGAGATCTTCACGATCGTGGCGCGCGCCGGAGCGAACATCGACATGATCGTGCAGAACGTCTCGGCGGCATCGACCGGCCGGACCGACATCTCGTTCACGCTGCCGAAGGACCAGGGCCAGAGCGTCCTGACGGCGCTCGAGGTCTCGAAGTCCGACATCGGGTACGAGGGCATCCAGTACGACGACCAGATCGGCAAGCTCGCGCTGGTCGGTGCCGGCATGCGCACGAACGCCGGCGTCTCAGCGCAGCTGTTCCGCGCGCTGCACGACGCCTCGATCAACATCGAGATGATCTCGACGTCGGAGATCCGCATCTCGGTCGTCACCCGCGCCGACACCCTGAACGAGGCCATGCGCGTCGTGCACGAGGCGTTCGGTCTCGACGCCGACAACGAAGCCGTCGTCTACGCCGGCACCGGCCGCTGACCCCGAGCAGGAGCACCATGCAGTCCGACAACACCCAGCTCACCGTCGCGGTCGTCGGCGCCACCGGTCAGGTCGGTGCCGTGATGCGCCGTCTGCTCGAGGAGCGCGACTTCCCGGCCGACACGGTCCGCTTCTTCGCGAGCGCCCGTTCCGCGGGGACCACCCTGCCGTTCCGCGGCCAGCAGATCGTGGTCGAGGACTCCGAGACCGCCGACCCGACCGGCATCGACATCGCGCTCTTCTCAGCCGGTGCGACGGCGTCCCGCGCGCTGGCTCCCCGCTTCGCCGCCGCCGGCGCCCTCGTCATCGACAACTCCAGCGCCTGGCGGCTCGACCCGCAGGTCCCGCTCGTGGTCAGCGAGGTGAACCCGGACGCGATCGCCGCCGCCGAGAAGGGCATCATCGCGAACCCGAACTGCACGACGATGGCGATCATGCCGGTCCTCAAGGCACTCGACACCGAGTCCGGTCTGCGTCGCCTCGTCGCCACCACCTACCAGGCGGTCTCCGGCAGCGGGCTGGCGGGCGTCGAGGAACTGCTCGGGCAGGCGCGTGCCGCCCTCGAGCAGGACACCGCGGCGCTCACCCACGACGGCTCGGCCGTGACGTTCCCGGAGCCGGTCAAGTACGTGCGTCCGATCGCGTTCGACGTCGTCCCGCTCGCCGGCAGCATCGTCGAGGACGGCTCGGGCGAGACCGACGAAGAGCAGAAGCTCCGCAACGAGAGCCGCAAGATCCTCGACCTGCCGGACCTGCTCGTCGCCGGCACCTGCGTCCGTGTGCCCGTCTTCACCGGTCACTCGATCTCGGTGCACGCCGAGTTCGAGCGCCCGCTCTCACCGGAGCGCGCGACCGAGGTACTCGCGTCCGCCCCGGGCGTCGAGCTGTCCGACGTCCCCACCCCGCTGCAGGCGGCCGGGCAGGACCCGACCTTCGTCGGCCGCATCCGGGCCGACCAGTCGGCGCCCGCCGGACACGGCCTGGCGCTGTTCGTGAGCAACGACAACCTGCGGAAGGGCGCCGCCCTGAACGCGGTGCAGATCGCCGAGGTCGTGGTCGCGACCCGCGCCACGGCCGGTGCTGCCGCGTCCTGACGCACGCCACGACGGACGGGAGGCCCGCGACCAGCGGGGAGCGGGCCGGTCTCTTATACACCTCGGACGCTGCCGACG
>NZ_JARUXD010000117.1:0-6288 GCF_030433875.1 Curtobacterium sp. PsM8
CCCCCCCCCCCCCCCCCCCCCCCCCCCCCCCCCCCCCCCCCCCCCCCCCCGGCCGACCAGACGGAGCAGTACCGTCAGCTCCGTCCCGACGGGTCGGGTCACTCGCCGGCGCTGCTCACGCCGGCGGCGTCGTGCCCGCGCCCTCGGTGTCGTCTGCGCCCGCCGGACCGGTACCAGCCTGGTCGAGGTTCTCGTGCGGGTCGCCCATGTCTCCGGTGGCCCTGCCGGTGGGGGACAGCCCGAAGTGCTTGCGGGCGGCGTTCGCCTCGCTGGCGGACAAAGCGTTTCCGACTCCGGGGGAGGGAGCGCCCTTGATCGCGCTCTTCGCGTACCCGACGTGCAGGTCCGTGCCGTCGAACGTGGCGTCCTCGACCGGGACGAGCGTCGTGTGACCCCCGAAGAGTCCTGTGGCGACGCTGACGAACGCAGCGCTGCCGTCCTCGGCGGGGAACACCTGCGCGACCTTGCCGACCGAGGCACCGTCGCGGTCTCGGACGGTCGCGTTCTCGACCTCGTGGATCATGCTCTTGGTGATCATGGGGGTAGTCAACGCCCTTCCGGTTGACACTTGGCGGCGAAGCGCTCGTCCGTCATTGGACGGCCTCGATCGATGAGGCGATCGGACGCTCGAGTCAGGCTGAGGCGTCATTCTCCGTGTTGCAGCGGCGCACCGCGCGATGCGCCACCGGGATGGACAGAAGCGCGCCGCCGAGGAGCACCGCCGTGGCCACGAGCACCGAGGCCGGATTGCGGAGCGGCGCGAGACCGATGCTCGCCAGGCTCCACAGCACGGTCAAGATTCCGGCAATGACCGTCGGGCGTAGTGCTGCTCGGTGCCCGATTCGCCAGGCTTCATCGCTGGACATCGTGACCCGCGTCCGGACGCCAGCGAGATCGTTCCGAGCCAGAGACCCGTTGGCAGCCCTCCAGGTCAGCCAGGTCACGAGGACGGCGCCGCCGATCACGAGTGCGAGCGCGAACACCATTGCTCCAACCACACAAACAACTTAACGTCACGGGATAGAAACGGCAATGTACTACCGATTGTCTGGCGTTGCGGAACGACGGAGTGACGCCGTCGACCGAGGCGGGGCACGTGAACCCACTCGTCCCGACAGTGCTCGCCGTCGCGCTGGTCGCGCTACTCCTGGATCTCGCGGCTGTCATCTCGTTGATTCGCTCTGGGCCGCCTTCCGGATGGCGTCTGCTGGCATGGGCGGTCGTCGTCCTGATCGTCCGTTCGTCGGACCTGCCAAGTGGTTTCGCGTCCGACGGCACGCTCGGCCGTCGAAGCCCACGCGGACTGGCGAGCGGACGTCTGCGGGACCGATCTCTGTGCCGACAGGGAGCTCGATCGGCTCGCCGGAGCTCCAGCGCGTCGTTGCCATCCAGAGTGTGGCTGCTCCCATCCGCCGGTCAGCAGCGGGCTCGGGTGCAGGCACCCGTGGGCCGTGGCTGCAGCGACGACGACGAGGATGCGGATCCACCTCTTCACAAAGTGCCGCTTGCACTGGCTCCTTCTGGCGTGCAACATCTGTACGGTGAAAGATCAGTTCCTGGCCAGGCGTCTTGATCGAAGAGTCCGTCGGGCAGGGCGCTCCTCGTCTGCCGCGCGCTGCAGAACGCTGCGGTGTTCAGTATCAACGTTCAACGGCCAGGCGCGCGCTCGGTGGTTCTGGAGAAGGGGTAGACGGTGGTCTTCGTCGAGATGGCTGCGGCGGTGGTGACAGTGGTCTTCGTCGTGCTGCCCGCAGGTGGTGTCATCGGCAGGAACTCCTTCGTCGGTGTTCGTACGCGAGCGACGATGCACGATGCAGCAGCGTGGCGCCGAGGGTACCAGGCTGCTGTGCTGCTTACCGGGGGTTTCTGGAGCGTTGTCGCTGCGCAACGAGCAGTCCGGAAGGCACCTGATGCGTCACAGTGATGGCCCTGTCGTTCCCGAGCCAGTGGCAGCGGAGGTCCGCTGGAAGCCGATCCTGATCTACACGGTCCTGGCCTGGGGCTTCGGATGGCTCGTCAGCCTGCCGCTGTGGATCGATCCGATGGGCTTGGCGTCGGTGCACGCGCTGTGGGTCCTGCCGACGATGATGTTCACACCCTGCGCTGCAGCAGCGATCGTCGTGCTGCTGCAGCAACGCGTTCCGGTGCGGCAGGCTGTCCGGCAGCTCGGAATCGTCCCGCTCCGACCGGTCGGAAAGCTCCTGCGCTTCTCATTGGGCGGCATCGTCCTGCTGCCACTCGTCGTCATCGCCGGCATCGCAGTCGCCGCGCTCCTGCATCTCGTCCGCCTCGACCTCGAGACGTTCAGCGGGTTTGCCGCGATGCTTCCCGAAGAAGCGCGGGACCTCCTGCCGATCGGAGTACTCGTCCTCGTGCAGGTCATCTCGATCCCGATCGCTGCGCCTCTGAACGGGGTACTCGCCTTCGGAGAGGAAGTCGGGTGGCGAGGTCTTCTGCTCCCTGCCCTACAGCCTCTCGGCGACTGGCCGGCCGTTCTCATCACCGGCGTCGTGTGGGGCGTCTGGCACAGCCCGATCGTCCTGCTGGGCTACAACTTCGATCGTCCAGACCTGTGGGGGGTCTTCCTGATGATCGTCGGGGCCACCGCCGTCGGGACGTTGCTCGGCTGGCTCCGGATCTGGAGTCGTTCGGTGTGGCCCGCCGTGCTCGGGCACGGCGCGTTCAACGCAGCGGGCGGTCTGGTGCTGCTGTTCTCCTCTGCGAAGTACCCGCCGGACCTCGCCCTCGCGGGGCCGCTCGGCGTCGGGACGTGGATCGCCGCTGCAGTGTTCGCGACGGTCGTCATCGCTCTCTCGCGTCGATCCACTCACCGCTCGGACGGCGATCCGGTTCGCGGATGCGATGAGGGGTGACACCAGTACCAACGCGACCCGTCGGTCGAACGGCAGCCGCGCCTCCAGGCCGGATCGAGAGCCAAGCATCCCGCGGACGCGACGAACAGGGCGGCTCTCCTGCTTCCGGAGGGGAGCCGCCCTGCAGCTGATGACGACTAACGCGCAGACGGGACGGCTGTGCCGACGAGCTCGTTGCGGACGATGTCCGCTCCGGCCGACAAGGCGCCGAGCTTGTCGAGCGCCGCACCCCGCGCCAGCGGAGCCATCCCGCAGTTGGAGCTGGGGATGAGCTTGTCCGCGTCGACGAACTCGAGCGCGCGACGCAGCACCTCAGCCACTTCCTCCGGCGTCTCCACGGTCTCGGTCGCGACGTCGATGGCGCCGAGCATGACCTTCTTCCCGCGGATGAGTTCGACGAGCTCGAGCGGCACGTGGGAGTGGATGCACTCCAGCGAGACGATGTCGATCGACGACTGCTGCAGGAGCGGGAAGGACCGCTCGTACTGGCGCCACTCGGCCCCGAGCGTCTCCTTCCACCGGTTGTTCGCCTCGATGCCGTACCCGTAACAGATGTGCACGGCGGTCTCGACGCGGAGGCCCTCGGCCGCGTGTTCGAGTGCGGCCACGCCCCAGTCCTGCACCTCGTCGTGGAAGACGGTGAAGGCGGGCTCGTCGAACTGGATGACGTCGACGCCGGCGTCCTGCAGCTCGCGTGCCTCCTGGTTGAGGATCGTGGCGAACTCCCACGCCAGCTTCTCGCGTGACTTGTAGTGCTGGTCGGAGAGGGTGTCGATCATCGTCATCGGGCCGGGGAGCGCCCACTTGATCGGGCGGTCGGTCTGCGCGCGCAGGAAGCGGGCGTCGTCCACGAACACGGGCGCTCGACGGCTGACGGCACCGACGACGGTCGGGACGGCCGCGTCGTACCGGTCGCGGATCCGGACGGTCTCCTTGCGGTCGAGGTCGACACCGTCCAGGTGCTCGATGAACGTCGTGACGAAGTGCTGGCGGGTCTGCTCGCCGTCGCTGACGATGTCGATGCCGCGGCGCTCCTGCTCGTGGACGGCGGAGCGGAGTGCGTCCTGCTTGCCCTCGGTCAGCGCTGCGCCCTGCAGCTCCCACGGGGACCAGAGTCGTTCGGGCTCGGCGAGCCAGGAGGGTTTCGGCAGGCTGCCGACGATCGAGGTGGGGAGGAGAGAGCTCATGGAGGTGATGGTCCAGTCGGTCAGCGGGCGGGTACGGAGTCGGCAGCGAAACGCGAGAGGAGCGCGTGGTGCGGCTTGACGAGGTGCTCCTCGGTCCACCGGCCCTGGGTGATCCCGAGGTGGCTGCGCTCCTCACGGTCGTAGGTGACCGGAGTGGGCGTGAAGTCGGCGTGGTCGAGGGTCGGCTTGTAGACGCTGCCCGCCGGGGTGTTCGCGGCGTAGATCTCCGGGCGGTAGATCTTCTGGAACGTCTCCATGGTGGCGATCGTGCCGATGAGCTGGAGGTCCGTGTAGTCGCCGGTCAGGTCGCCGCGCGTGTAGAACGCGAGCGGGGCTGACGCTCCGGCGGGCTGGAAGTACCGAACCCGCATGCCCATCCGGCCGAAGTACTCGTCGGTGAGCGAGGAGTGTTCGTGCTCGTACTCGGCGCCGAGGACGGGGTGGACGTACCGGGTCTGGCGGTAGGTCTGGCTCGTCGAGACGCTGATGCAGACGACGGGCTCGGCACTGAAATACGAGTGGAACGCGGGTGACTCCAGGAAGCGCTGGAAGAGCGCCCCGTGCAGCGCCCCGAAGTCGGACGGCAAGCCCGCCGATGACGGCAGCAGCACCGAGAAGTCGTAGTCGCGCAGGTACGACGAGAAGTTGTTGCCGAGGATGCCGTGGTGGCGCTCGCCGGTGTGCTGGTCGACGATCGTGACGTCGAGCATCTCGAGCAGCGGGAACTCGGCGTCTGATCCACCGTCGGAGAACGCCAGCGCGGCGGACACGATGTCGAGTTCCAGGCGGTAGCGGTCATGCACCCCGGCGAGGTCGTTCGCGCGCCCGTCGATCATCGCCAACGCAGCACGGAGGTTCTGCTGACGGTGCTCGCCGCGCGCCAGGTTGGCGAAGTTCGTGGTCAGCCGGGAGCTGTCGGCGGGGGAGTAGTCCTCGTCGAACCGCGTCCGCGTGATGCTGAAGGTCAGGTCATTCGCCATCCCATGAGCATGACGGGAGGCTCGGGTCATCAGGTAATACCGAGACGCTATGCGCCGGTATAGCCTGCGCCTATGGCCCGGGTCTCGAACGACATCACCCTGCAGCAGCTCCGCTACTTCATCGAGGTCGCGACCGAGGGCTCGATCAGTGCAGCGGCCGACCTGCTCTACGTCGCCCAGCCGACCCTGTCCGCGGCGATGAAGGACCTCGAGACGCGGATCGGCCGCCCCCTGTTCACCCGCTCCGCCCGTGGGGTCGTGCTCACCGTCGACGGGGTCGAGTTCCTCGGGTACGCCCGGCAGGTCGTCGAACAGGTCTCGCTGCTCGAGCAGCGCTACGTCGGCGGGCAGCCGTCACGTCGGCTGCTCGGGGTATCGGCGCAGCACTACTCGTTCGCCGTGGAGGCCTTCGTCCGCATGGTCGAAGCGGCGGCCGCGGACGAGTACGAGTTCTCGCTCCGTGAGACCCGCACCTGGGACATCATCGAGGACGTCCGCACGCTGCGCAGCGAGGTCGGCATCCTCTACCGCAACGACTTCAACCGACAGGTCCTCGGCAAGCTGATGCGGGACGCCGGCGTCGTCTTCACCCCGCTGTTCGTCGCCCAGCCGCACATCTTCGTCGCCCGACGGAACCCGCTCGCGTCCCGGAAGCGCGCGACCCTCGCCGATCTGGCGGACCTGCCCCGGCTGACCTTCGACCAGGGTGCGAACAACTCCTTCTACCTGGCGGAGGAGATCCTGTCGACGATGTCGAGCAAACGGGAGATCCGCGTCTCGGACCGGGCGACGATCTTCAACCTCATGATCGGCCTCGGTGGGTACACGATCTCCACCGGGCTCATCAGCGACGACCTGGACCCCGAGATCGTCGCCATCCCGCTCGACGTCGATGAACGCATCGAGATCGGGTGGATCGCCCATGCCTCGGTCCCGCTGACCGTGCAGGCGCAGACGTACCTGGAGGAGCTGCGCGCGGTGGTCACCGGCTACGGCGTCGAGCCGCTCGGGTAGGTGGCCGGGAGCCGACGGAGGTGCGCTGACCGTTCCTGCCGGTGACCGGCCTGGAGGCGCGACACGCGTCCGTCACGTCGGCGCGCTCGCACGGGCACATGGTGGGAGCACGCGAGAACGCCGCCCCGGTCGTGCGGGGGGGGCGTTCTCGTGGTGCTGGTGCGTTCGGTGACGCACCGGGTGTTACTTGATCTGGGCGGTGATGGTGGCGGTGCCGACGAGCAGGCCGCCCTT
>NZ_JARUXD010000118.1:0-6279 GCF_030433875.1 Curtobacterium sp. PsM8
CCCCCCGCCCCCCCCCCCCCCCCCCCCCCCCCCCCCCCCCCCCCCCCCCCCCCCCTCCGTGTCTGTCCGTCGGTGGCTACTTGGTGAAGCCGACCTTCGTCCAGTCGATGTTCTGCGCACCCGCGAACGCGCCGTAGTTGGCGAGTTTCGGGTTCTGCGCGACCAGCGCGGGCTTCGCCGTGATCGGCATCGAGTGCCCGATCGACCAGACCTGCTTGTCGATCTTGTTCCAGATGACGTTGGCCTTGTCCGAGTCCGGCTCGGACAGTGCCTGCTTCGTCAGCTTGTCGATCGCATCCGAGCTGACACGGCCGTAGTTCTGGCCGGTGGCACCCGAGGTGTAGATCGTCGCCGAGCTGGAGTGGAAGCCGGTGCCGCCCCAGACGAAGATCGTCATGTCGTAGTTGCCCGGGGTGACGTACTGCTCGAAGAAGTCGTCCGTGGCGACCGACTTCAGGGTGAGCTTGACGCCGATCTCCTTCAGCTGCTGCTGCATGACCTGGGCCAGCTGCTGCGAGGTCGGGGCACCGGACGGGATCGTGATGGCGATCGCCAGCTGCTTGCCGCCCTTCGAGCGGTAGGTGCCGTCGGTCTTCCAGCCGTCGTCGTCCAGCAGCTTCTTCGCCTTCTCGACGTCGAAGGTGGCGTTCGGCTTGATGTTCGACTTGTAGCCCTTGTCCGTGGACAGGAACAGGTGGTTGTCGAGCGTGCCGAGCTTGTAGGGCAGCGTCCCGCCGATGACCTGGGCCAGGGCGTCACGGTTCACGGCGTGCTGGATCGCCAGCCGGAGCTGCTTGTCCTTGAGCAGACCGTTCGTCGAGAAGTCGACGTGCGTGTACTGGGCGGACGTCGACGCGAGGATCTTCGTGTTCTTCGCGTTCTTCACCCGGTCGAAGCGCTCCGACGTCGTCGTCAGGACGGAGTCGATCTCCTTGTTCAGGTAGGCGTCGACGTCGGCGTTGCCGTCCAGCGAGCGGAAGATCACCTGGTCGAGCTTGGGCTTGTCGCCCCACCAGTTCTCGTCCGGCTTCATGGTGACGGTGCCGGCGGTCTCGTTCAGGTCCGTGATCTTGTACGGACCGGACGACACCGGGACCTTGCCCTTGTAGCCGTTGTTGAACTGGTCCGGCGTGCTGGTCTGGCTGGCCGGGTACAGCGGGCTGAACAGGGACTTCCAGTCCGAGAACGGGGTGGAGAACTTGACCACGACGTCCTTGTCGGTCGCGCCCTTGGTCACGGAGGAGATGTCCTCGTAGCCGGTGGAGCCGGCGATGAGGTAGGCCTTGTCCGTGCCGTTGGTGGTCTTCCACTCGTTCTCGAAGTCACGCCAGGTGATCTCCGAGCCGTCGTTCCACTTGGCCTTGTCGTTGATCGTGTACGAGATCGTGAGCGGGTCGTCGCTCGTGACCTCGGCCTTCGACACGTAGTCGGTGTCCAGGGTGGGGGCACCCTTGCCGTCGATCGTGTAGACGTACGGCATCGTCGCCTGCTCGATCGTCGACGCGTCGACGAGCGGGCCGTCGACCTGGTTGTAGTTCCACTGCGAGATCCACTGCGAGATCGGCAGACGGAGCGTGCCACCGTCTGCGAGGTCGGAGACGGGCTTCGGGTTGATCTGTGCCGAGGTCGGCAGCGTCTTCTTGCCCGAGTCGTCGGATCCGGACCCGCCGGATCCACCTGATCCGCCCGAGCAACCGGTCACGGCGAGTGCGATCCCGGCGAGGGTCGCCGTCACCGCGAGGACGTTCCTGTGCTTCATTTCGTTCCCCTCTGGAAGTTGTCGCTGAGCCTAGGGCCCCCGAGCGGGGGCGACGGGCATTTTCCGTATCCGACGTACTTTCGTTACGAGCCCGGCGGGGCGACGACATGTACCGGAAACAAACGAGGCCCTATGGTGGCCTCCATGATCCGCTTCCTGGCGCGTCGATTCGTGTACTACGTCGTGCTCGTGTTCCTCGCGACCTCGCTGACCTACTTCCTCGCGTCAGCGACGTTCAGCCCCCGTTCCGTCTACGCTCAGCGGAACCCTGCGCCCTCGGCACAGGTCATCGACGCCAAGCTCGACGACATCGGCGTCAACGACAAGACCCCCGTGGTGATCCGGTACGGGCACTGGCTCGACGGGGTCGTGCACGGTGACCTCGGGCAGACGATCCAGGACCGCTCGGTCAACGACCAGTTCTTCCCGCGGCTGGGGGTGAGTCTCCGGCTGCTGGTCGTCGGATCGATCGCCGGCATCGTGCTCGGCGTCCTCGTCGGCGTGTGGAACGCGATCCGGCAGTACAAGATCTCGGACCGGGTCAGCGCGGCGATCTCGATCGTCCTGTTCTCGACTCCCGTGTTCCTGACCGCGGTCATCCTGAAGATCAGTGCAACGAAGCTGAACCAGGACGCCGGCAGCCAGCTCATCAACTTCACGGGCGAGGCGACCCCTGGTCTCGACGGGTCGGCGTGGACGCTGCTCGTCGACCGCGGCGCGCACCTGCTGCTCCCGACGATCTCGATCGGGCTGGGCCTGATCGCCATCTACAGCCGGTACCAGCGAGCGACGATGCTCGACGTCCTGGGTTCGGACTTCCTCAGGACCGCCCGGGCGAAGGGGCTGACGCGGGGACGGGCCACGTTCAAGCACGGCCTGCGTACTGCGCTCATCCCGATGACCACGCTCTTCGCCTACGGGTTCCTCGGCATCCTGACCGGCGCGACCCTGACCGAGAAGATCTTCGCGTGGAACGGGCTCGGCTCGTGGTTCATCGACGCGGTGAACGGCAACGACGTGAACGTCGTGACGGCGTACACGCTGTTCGCCGCGGTGGTGGTGCTCATCTCCGGGTTCCTCGCCGACGTCGCGACCGCCGCGCTGGACCCGCGCGTCAGGAGGGCATGACATGACCGACACCCGGATCGAACCCGTCGACCCGTCGCTCATCGCGAAGAGCGACACCCCGGCCCGCCCGAAGCGGCAGGGCAACCGGTTCCTGCAGACCACGCGACGGCTGTTCATGAACCGCGGCGCCGGCATCGGCGTCATCGTCATCGTGCTGCTGTTCGCCTTCGCGTTCCTCGGCCCGCTCGTCAGCCCCTGGCAGTACTCGCAGATCGACTACACGGCGTTCACCCGGCCGCCGAGCGCCACGCACTGGTTCGGCACGAACGGCATCGGCCAGGACGTCTTCTCCCAGACGGCCCGCGGCATGCAGAAGAGCCTGCTCATCGGCCTGCTCGTCGCCGTGTTCTCGACCGCCATCGCCGCGATCACGGGTGCCGCCGCCGGGTACTTCGGCGGCTGGGTCGACCGCATCGTGATGTTCTTCGTCGACATGCTGCTCGTGCTGCCGTCGTTCCTCATCATCGCGATCATCAGCCCGCGCATCCAGAACGCCGGGTGGATCGTCCTGGTCGTGCTCATCACGCTGTTCGGCTGGATGATCACCGCCCGCGTCGTCCGCTCGATGACCCTGTCGGTCAAGGAGCGCGAGTTCGTCCGCGCCGCCCGGTACATGGGGATCGGCCCGTTCCGGATCATCTTCCGGCACGTCCTGCCGAACGTGGCGTCCTTCCTCATCATCGACGGCACGATCCAGGTCGCGACCGCGGTGCTCGGCGAGACCACCCTGAGCTACTTCGGCTTCGGCGTGCAGCCGCCGGACGTCTCGCTCGGCACGCTGATCGCCCAGAACCAGGACAACGCGCTGACCAGCCCGTGGCTGTTCTACTTCGCGGCCGGCGCGCTCGTGGTCTTCGCGATCGCGGCGAACCTGATCGGCGACGGCCTGCGTGACGCCCTCGACCCGACCTCGACGACCGGCAAGCGTGAGAAGCGCAACCGCCGTCGTGACCAGAACCAGGCGGCCGTGGACGTGGCCGCGTTGAACACACAGGCCGGTTCCGGCGCATGACCGCCGCACTGACGACCGGGGAAGCAGCATGAGCACCATCACGAACGGGTCGGCCGCGACGCCGACGACCAGCACCGAGCCGATCCTGCGGGTCCGTGACCTGCACGTCCGCTTCCCGACCCCGCGGGGGACCGTGCACGCGGTCCGCGGCGTCGACCTGGAACTCCGCCGTGGCGAGGTCCTGGGCATCGTCGGCGAGTCCGGGTCCGGTAAGTCGGTGACGAGCCTGGCCGTCCTCGGCCTGCTGCCCGACACCACGAAGGTCACCGGCTCCGTCCAACTCGACGGCGATGAACTGCTCGGTCGCTCCGACAAGCAGATGAGCCGCCTGCGCGGTGACAAGGTCGCGATGGTCTTCCAGGACCCGCTGTCCGCGTTCACGCCGGTGTACACGATCGGCGACCAGATCGCCGAGACCGTCCGCCTGCACCGCGGTGCCTCGAAGGCCGAGGCCCGGGCCCGGGCCATCGAGCTCCTCGGGCTCGTCGGCATCCCCGAGCCCGCCCGCCGCGTCGACGCCTTCCCGCACGAGTTCTCCGGCGGCATGCGGCAGCGCGCCATGATCGCGATGGCGATGGCGAACGACCCGGACGTGATCCTGGCCGACGAGCCCACCACAGCACTCGACGTCACGATCCAGGCGCAGATCATCGAGGTGCTCCGGACCGCCCAGCGCGAGACCGGCGCCGCCCTGGTGTTCGTCAGCCACGACCTGGGTGTCATCGCGGGCATCGCCGACCGGATCGCCGTCATGTACGCCGGTCGGATCGTCGAGACCGCGACCGCCGAGGAGCTGTTCGCCCGGCCACGCATGCCGTACACGATCGGGCTCATCGGGGCGCTCCCGCGGCTCGACGCCACCGACCGGTCGCCGCTCGTGCCGATCCCCGGGTCGCCGCCGTCGCTCATCGGCCTGCCGGACGCCTGCCCCTTCGCGGCGCGCTGCCCGCTCGTCAGCGAGGTCTGCCGGTCGACCGAGCCGGTCCTCGCACCGCCGGTCGGCATCGGGGTCACCGCCGTCGACGCCGCTGCGGGCCTCGACACCGCCGACGCCGCAGCTGCCGGCCTCGGCGCGGCCGCCGCTGGGGCGCCGTCGCACGCCGCCGGCCACACCGCCGCGTGCCACCGCACCGCCGAGGTCGCCGCCGCGCACGCGGACGCCGGCCGGATCTTCTCCCTGCCCGTCATCCCCGAGCACGCCGCCGCGGTGGCGGCGTCCCGCACCGACCGCGAGCCCGTCGTGCACGTCGAGGGCCTCACGAAGACCTTCCCGCTCGTCAAGGGCGCCGTCTTCCGCCGCAAGGTCGGCGAGGTCTTCGCCGTCGACGGTGTCGACCTCGACATCCGCCGGGGCGAGACCCTCGGCCTGGTCGGCGAGTCCGGCTCCGGCAAGTCGACGACCCTGCACCAGCTGATGGACCTCGAGCGTCCGGAAGCGGGCACCGTCGAGCTGTTCGGTGAGTCCCTCGCGGACGCCACCGCACGCGGCGCGGCCGGAACCCGGGCACTGCGGCAGCGCATCTCGATGGTCTTCCAGGACCCGTCCGCCAGCCTCGACCCGCGCATGTCGGTCTACGACGTCGTCGCGGAGCCGCTCCGGGCGATCGGCGCTCCGGCCTCCCGGATCGACGAGCGCGTGCCGGAACTGCTCGGCCTGGTCGGACTGCGGGCCGCCGAGGCCGACCGCTATCCGCACGAGTTCTCCGGCGGGCAGCGGCAGCGCATCTCCATCGCCCGAGCCCTCGCGGTGGAGCCCGACCTGATCGTCCTCGACGAACCCGTCTCGGCCCTCGACGTGTCGATCCAGGCCGGCGTGCTCAACCTGCTCGCCGAACTCAAGGCGCGCCTGGGGCTGTCCTACCTGTTCGTCTCGCACGACCTGTCCGTCATCCGGCACGTCGCCGACCGCGTCAGTGTCATGTACCTCGGCCGCACCGTCGAGGAGGGCGCGGTCGACGAGGTGTTCGAACGCCCGATGCACCCCTACACGGCAGCGCTCATGTCCGCCGTGCCGGTGCCGGACCCCGTCGTCGAGCGGGCCCGCACGACGATCCTGCTGCCGGGCGACCCGCCCAGCCCGACCGAGCGGCCGACCGGCTGCCGGTTCCGCTCGCGCTGCCCGCTCTTCGCGATCCTGCCCGAGGCGGAACGTCGCCGCTGTGAGACGGACGAGCCGGAGAAGGCGCCCCGTCGTGGCGAGGACGTCGACCACCGGGCGGCGTGCCACTACCCGGAGAAGGTCGCCTCGATCGCGGCCTAGCCGGCGAGGGGGGGGGGGGGGGGGGGGGGGGGGGGGCGCGCGCCCCCCCCCCCCCCCCGCGGGGGGGGGGGGCGGGGGCGGCGGCCCGAGACGCGGGGGGGGGGGGGGGGGGGGGGGGCG
>NZ_JARUXD010000119.1:0-6154 GCF_030433875.1 Curtobacterium sp. PsM8
CCCCCCCCCCCCCCCCCGCGGCGGGGGGGGGGGGCCCGGGGGGGGCCCCCCGGGCCCCCGGGGGCGGGGCGCGCCCCCCCCCCCCGGGGCCTCCAGGCCGTCGGCTCGTGCGACGCGGTCAGCGACCGGCGAGCACCTCGTCGTAGACCGCGCGGGTCTTCGTGGCGATGGCACCCCAGGTGAACTCGCTCTCGACGCGCAGACGACCGGCGCGGCCCATCAGCTTCGCGAGCCCGAGGTCGGCGAGCACCTCGTTGAGGGTCGCGGCGAGGTCGGCGACGTAGCGGTCGGGATCGGTCGGCGTACCGGTGCCGTCGGACGCCTGGTCGATCGGCACGATGCGGCCGGTCAGGCCGTCGGCGACGACCTCGGGGATGCCGCCGGTCTTCGTACCGACGACGGGGATGCCGCAGGCCATGGCCTCGAGGTTCACGATGCCGAGCGGCTCGTAGATCGACGGGCAGACGAACACGGTCGCACTCGAGAGGACGTTGACGATCTCGCGGTGCTCGAGCATCCGGTCGATCCAGACGACGCCGTTGCGGCGGGTCCGCAGGTCCTCGACCAGCCCGGTGACCTCGGCGAGGATCTCGGGTGTGTCGGGGGCGCCGGCGCAGAGCACGACCTGGACGTCCTCGGGCAGGGACGCCACCGCGCGGAGCAGGTAGGGCAGCCCCTTCTGGCGGGTGATGCGACCGACGAAGACCACGCTGGGGCGGTCCGGGTCGATGCCCAGGGCGCGGACGGCGTCGTCGTCGCGCTCGGGCTTCCAGTCGTCGATGTCGATGCCGTTGTAGACGACCTTCACGCGGGACGGGTCGATCGACGGGTAGGAGCGCAGGATGTCCGCGCGCATCGCCTTCGACACCGCGACGACGCCGTCGGCGTTGGTGAACGCCTCGCGCTCCATCCAGCTGGACAGCCGGTACCCGCCGCCGAGCTGCTCGGCCTTCCAGGGGCGGAGCGGCTCGAGGCTGTGGGCGGTGACGACGTGCGGGATGCCGTGGGTGAGCTGCGCCAGACGCCCGGCGGAGTTCGCGTACCAGGTGTGCGAGTGCACGAGGTCGGCACCCGCGACGTCGGCCGCGATCTGCACGTCGGTGCCGAGGGCCTGCAGCGCACCGTTCGCCTGCTCGAGGCCCGCGGGCGTGCGGTAGGCCCAGACACCCTGTTCGTCGCGGAAGCCACCGAAGGCCCGGACACGGACGTCGGTGTCCGTCCCGGACCGCAGCGCCGCGGTCAGCTGGGCAACGTGGACACCGGCTCCGCCGTAGACCTCCGGCGGATACTCCCTGGTCAGTAGATCGACTCGCACGCGTTCAAACTAACGGGTTCCCAGTGCTGACGCCTACTGTGAGCGACATGGCAACGAAGAAGGTGTTCGGCATCGTGCTCGCTGGCGGCGAGGGCAAACGGCTCATGCCCCTCACGGCGGACCGTGCGAAGCCCGCCGTGCCGTTCGGTGGGAACTTCCGCCTCGTGGACTTCGCACTGTCGAACCTGGTCAACTCCGGGCTGCAGCGCATCGTCGTCCTGACGCAGTACAAGTCGCACTCACTGGACCGGCACGTCTCCCTGACCTGGCGCATGGAGGGGCTGCTCGGCTCCTACGTGGCCTCCGTCCCCGCTCAGCAGCGGCTCGGCAAGCGCTGGTTCGCCGGCTCGGCCGACGCGATCCTGCAGTCCCTGAACCTGATGCGTGACGAGCGGCCCGACATCGTCGTCGTGGTCGGTGCGGACCACGTGTACCGGATGGACTTCTCCCAGATGGTGGAGGCGCACATCAAGTCGGGCCGCAGCGCCACCGTGGCGGCCATCCGCCAGCCGATCGAGCTCGCGGACCAGTTCGGCGTCATCAAGGTCGACGACGCGGACCCCACCCGGATCGAGGCGTTCCTCGAGAAGCCGAAGGACGCCACCGGCCTGCCGGACTCCCCGCACGAGGTCCTGGCGTCGATGGGCAACTACGTGTTCGACGCCGACGCCCTGGTGGACGCGGTCCTCCGCGACGGTCAGATCGAGTCGTCGGACCACGACATGGGCGGCGACATCATCCCGGACTTCGTCGCACGCGGCGACGCCGGCGTCTACGACCTGCAGCGCAACGAGGTCCCCGGCTCGAACGACCGCGACAAGTACTACTGGCGCGACGTGGGCACGATCGACTCGTTCTTCGACGCCCACATGGACCTCATCGCGCCGGTCCCGGTCTTCAACCTGTACAACCAGGACTGGCCGATCTTCAACCAACAGACGAACCTGCCGCCGGCGAAGTTCGTGCGCGACGCCAACGGCAACACCGGCGCCACCGTGGACTCCATCGTGTCGCTCGGCTGCCTGCTCTCCGGAGCCCAGGTCGAGCGCAGCGTCATCGGTCCGTGGGCGACGATCGACTCGCAGGCGAAGGTGCTCGACTCGATCGTGTTCGAGCGCGCGACCATCGGTGCCGGGGCGATCGTGAACCGGGCGATCCTGGACAAGGACGTCGTCCTCGCACCGGGCGCCCACGTCGGTGTCGACCGCGAAGCCGACGAGGCCCGAGGGTTCACCGTCACCGACTCCGGCATCACCGTCGTCGGCAAGGGCGTCCGCGTCGAAGCCTGACCCCGTCCGCTCCCACGTCGTGACCCCATGACGTGACCCCGCGACGTCACGGGGCACCCGACCCCGCTACCGTGGTCGGGTGCCCCGTTTCCTCGTCGTCCTCGATGCCGATTCGACCCTGCTCGAGGACGAGGTCATCGAGCTCCTCGCCGACGCGGCGGGGACCCGGCCACAGGTCCAGGCGGTGACGGAGCGCGCCATGCGCGGCGAGATCGACTTCACCGAGAGCCTCCGGGAGCGGGTCGCGACGTTGGCGGGCCTCCCGGTCGACACGTTCGCCCGCGCGCAGCAGGCCGTCCGCGTCACCCGCGGTGCCGACGAACTGGTGCGCGGGGTGCACGCCGCCGGCGGGACGGTCGCCGTCGTGTCGGGTGGCTTCCACGAGGTGCTCGACCCGTTCGCCGCCGGGCTCGGACTCGACCACTGCCGGGCGAACCGGCTGGAGACGCAGGACGGCGTGCTCACCGGGCGTGTCGCGGGTGCGGTCGTCGACGCGCAGGCGAAGGCGGACGCGCTCCGGTCCTGGGCGGCTGCGGACGGCGTGCCGCTCGCCCGCACGGTGGCCGTGGGTGACGGTGCCAACGACCTGGCGATGATGGCGGTCGCGGGGCTCGCCGTCGCGTTCGACGCGAAACCGCGGGTGCGGGCGGAGGCGGACGTCGCCGTCGTCGACCGTGACCTGTCCGTCGTCCTCGCCACCCTCGGCCTGCGCGGCTGACGCGCCGTCGGCCGGAGCACCGCCGGCAGCCCGTCAGGCGGTCAGTGCCCCATGCCCAGGCCGCCGTCGACCGGGATGACCGCGCCGGAGATGTAGCCCGCGCCGTCGCCCGCCAGGAAGAGCGTGGCGTCCGCGACGTCGTCCACGCTGCCGTAGCGCGCCGCCGGGATCGCCTTCTTGAACTCGGCCTGCAGCTCGTCCGACAGGGCAGCGGTCATGTCGGTCTGGATGAACCCCGGTGCGACGACGTTGGCCGTGATGCCGCGGGAGCCGAGCTCGCGCGTGATGGACCGGGCCATGCCGACCAGCGCGGCCTTGGACGAGGCGTAGTTGACCTGCCCGATCTGCCCGTACGCCCCGACGACGCTCGACATCAGGACGATGCGGCCGAACTTCGCCTTCATCATCCCCTTCGTCGCGCGCTTGACCACGCGGAAGGTGCCGGTCAGGTTCGTGTCGACGACGCTCGTGAAGTCCTCTTCCGACATCCGGAGCAGCAGCTGGTCGTTCGTGATGCCGGCGTTCGCGACCAGGACCTCGATCGGCCCGAGCGCTGCCTCGACCGCGGTGAAGGCGCGGTCGACCGACGCGGTGTCGGTGATGTCCGCCTGCACGGTCAGCGCGCCCTCGGGGCCGCCCTGCCCGCTCCGCGAGGTGACGGCGACCCGGTGTCCGGCGGCGACGAAGCGGGCTGCCAGCGCGTGGCCGATGCCGCGGTTGCCGCCGGTGATGAGGACGGTACGGGGGGTGGTCATGGTCGCTCCGTTCGCTGGTGGTCGCTGGCCTGCCGGCGCCTCGCGGCTCCGGACACAGCGCCAGCGAGCCTACCGGTGCACTCCGCGACGGCCGGTCTCCGCACGACCGTCCGGATGTCGTCCCCCGGGCGTAAACTGGAGGCCGGCAGACGGAGACCCCACCGCATGAACCGCAAGAACCCGCAGGACCCGAGCGGCCCGCGCATCCAGCTCCAGCGATCGGTGCCGGAACACGTGACCGCAGAGCCGATGGCGTCGCAGAACATCACGACGCTCCCGGACAACCCGGAGATCGACCGCGCGCACCGGCTCTCTCGCTACGTGTGGCAGATGGCCTTCCGTGTCGTCTGCTTCGTCGGGGCCGTGCTGATCTGGAGCGCCTGGCACTCCTGGATCGCCGTGCTGCCGATCGTCGCGGCCGCCGTCGTCCCCTGGGTCGCGGTCGTGCTGGCGAACGCCGGCAACCGCACCGGCGGCGACGTCGTCCGACCGGGTGGTGCCGTCGAGCTGTACGACGCGGTCGACCCGCGCCTCCGCGACGAGCAGGAAGACGCACGCGCCCAGGCCTACCGGGCCGAGCAGGAGCGCCTGCGCGACCAGGCCCAGCGTGCGCAGGAGGACTGGCAGCGAAACGGTGACCGGTCGCGCGTCTGGACCGCACGGAACGGCGGCCGCCGCTGATGGGAGCGACCTTCGACCTGTTCACCGAACCCGGCGCGACGCCGGTGTGTTCGCGGGCCGGTTGTTCGTCGACGGCTGCGTGGCGGGTGAACTGGCGGAACCCGCGGATCCACGCCGAGGACCGCGTCAAGATCTGGGCGGCCTGCGACGACCACTGCGACTTCCTCGCCGACTACCTGCGGTCGCGCTCGTTCCCGGTCCGCGTGACCGGCATCGACGACGACGTGGAGCACCTCGACGACACCACCGCGCGCGTCGCGGGTGACGGGCGATGACCGAGGGGTTCGACCCCGGTTCCCGGTACGGGCGGCGCCACGCGGCTCGGATCCGCCAGGCGCAGGACGGTGCACCGACGTCGGCTGACGGCGCGACCACGTCCGTCCGAGGCGGCACCGCCCAGCCCTTCGTCGGCTGGCACTTCGTCCGCAGTCGCCGTTGGCTCGGCTACTTCGCCATCGCCGTCGCGTTCGCGATCATCTGCACGCTGTTCGGCATGTGGCAGTGGGACCGCCGGAACGAGGCCGTCCGCCAGAACGACCAGATCGCGGCGAACTACGACCACGCCCCGGTCCCGGTCGACCAGGTCCTCCCCCGCGCCGGCACCTGGAGCAACGACCTGACCTGGCTGCGTGCGAGCGTCACCGGCCGGTACGACACCGACCACCAGCTGCTCGTCCGCAACCGTGTGCACAACGGCCAGCCCGGCTTCGAGGTCCTCGTCCCCCTGGTCACCGCCGACGGTCGCGCCTTCGTCGTCGACCGCGGGTGGGTCCCCACGGGCAACAAGCAGGACGCGCCGGACAGCATCCCGGCTCCGCCGACCGGTACCGTCACCGTCGTCGTGCGTCTGCAGCAGTCCGAGCCCCGCATCCCCGGCCGCACCGACCCGGCGAACACCGACCAGGTGCAGTCCGTCACGCTGCCGGACGTCGCGGACAAGGCCGGCCACCCGATCTGGACCGGCGCGTACGGCCAACTCGACAGCGAGACACCGGCACCGTCGGAGCGTGCGCCCCTCGGCTGGGACCGCCCCAGTGCGGACACCGGCCTGCACCTCAGCTACTTCATCCAGTGGTTCCTGTTCGCCGTCGGGGGCTTCGGGTTCCTGGCCTACGTGATGGTGCAGGAGTACCGGAACCTCAACCAGGACGACCCGGAGGAGCGCGAGCGCGCCCTCGACCGGCAGCGCCGCAAGGACGCGAAGCCGAAGTCGGACGCCGAGATCGAGGACGAACTGCTCACGTCCCGTCGCTGACGGACCGACAGCACGCACAGACGGAACGGGAGGCCCCGGGGGGGGTGGGCCCCGGGCGCCCGGGGCGGATGTGGGGGCGGGGCGCGCGGGCAGCGCGGGCGGTGGGCGACCCGGGGGGCGGGTTTGCGTGGGGCGCGGGGG
>NZ_JARUXD010000011.1:0-73009 GCF_030433875.1 Curtobacterium sp. PsM8
CCGGCCGCGTACCGGCCCCCGGCGGGCCGCGCCAGCTGCCGCGGGGGCGGCGGCGCCCGCCGCCCGCCGGGCGGCCGGGGGCGGACCCCCCAGGGGCCTCCCGTCATTCCTGCGGTACGATCGACGACGGCTTCCGCGTGGTCCCATCCGCGGGAGTGACTCATCTGAATACGGAGGCACCTCGGTGAAGATCGACCTCGCAGTCCTGCGACTCATGGAGCGTGAACGGGAGATCCCGTTCGACGAGCTCGTCCAGATCATCGAATCTGCCATCCTGACCGCCTACCAGAAGCACGGCGCCGAGAACGACGAGCCCGTCGACGCTCAGGCCCGCGTCGAGCTGGACCGCAAGTCCGGCGAAGTGTCCGTCTTCGTGCCCGAGCGCGACGAGGACGAGAACGTCATCGGCGAGTCCGTCGACCAGCCGAGCGACTTCGGCCGGATCGCGGCGTTCGCCGCCAAACAGGTCATCAACCAGCGTCTCCGTGACATCGGCGACGACAAGATCCTCGGCGAGTTCCGCGGCAAGGAAGGCGACATCGTCGCCGGCATCGTGCAGCAGGGGCCGAACCCGAAGATGGTGATGGTCGACCTCGGCACGGTGGAGGCGATCCTGCCGCCCGAAGAGCAGGTGCCGGGGGAGACCTACGCGCACGGCACCCGTCTGCGCGTCTACGTGACGAGCGTCGGTCGCGGCCACAAGGGCCCGCAGATCACCGTGTCGCGGACCCACCCGGGCCTGGTCCGGAAGCTCTTCGCCCTCGAGGTCCCGGAGATCGCCTCCGGCGTCGTCGAGATCACCTCGCTGGCGCGGGAAGCCGGGCACCGCACGAAGATGGCGGTCAAGGCCAACGAGCCCGGCGTCAACGCCAAGGGTGCGTGCATCGGCGAGCTCGGTGCCCGCGTGCGTTCGGTGACGAACGAGCTCGGAGCCGAGAAGATCGACATCGTGGACTGGTCCTCCGACCTCGCCACGTTCGTCGCCAGCGCGCTGTCGCCCGCCAAGGTCACGAGCGCGTTCGTGCTCGACGCCTCGACGAAGGCCGTCCGCGCCCTCGTGCCGGACTACCAGCTGTCGCTCGCGATCGGCAAGGAAGGGCAGAACGCCCGCCTCGCCGCGAAGCTGACCGGCGCCCGGATCGACATCCAGCCGGACTCGATCCTCGACGGCGACGACTGAGCACCACCCACATCGACGCGATCCGGTTCGCTCGTGGCGACAGGCCTCGGGCGTGCCGGATCGCGGTCGTCGGAGTCAAGGAGTAGAGTGGACGCCGTCAGAACGTGCATCGGCAGTCGTCGTCGCGCAACCCGATCCTCCCTCCTCCGTGTCGTCGCTCACAGTGACGGCTCCGTGGTAGCGGATCCGAAGGCAGTCATGCCGGGCCGGGGGGCATGGCTCACACCGACCGTCGAAGCGTACGAACTGGCCGTCAAGCGCAGGGCATTCCGCCGTGCGCTCCGGCTGGAGCGTGATCCCGACACGTCCGCGGTGCGCGAGTACCTCGCTGGGCTGGGGCCCGATGGCCCGAACAGCACAGCGCTCGAGCGCCAGGACATGACAGAACAGGCTGAACGGCTTATGGACAACTGATGAGCGGCTCGAAATGAGACCCGTCAACCATTGAGTCCTGCCCCTTGACGGGGTGGGACCCGTGAAGGAGAACAGTGGCGAAACCACGCGTACACGAGATCGCAAGCGAGCTCGGCGTCGACAGCAAGACCGCAATGGAGAAGCTCAAGGAACTCGGCGAATTCGTCAAGGGCCCGAGCTCGAGCATCGAACCCCCCGTCGCACGGAAGCTCCGTGCGGCACTGCAGGCCGAGGGCGCCTCTGCGTCCGCAGCCCCGGCAGCCCCCGCCGCCGCGAAGGCCCCTGCGGCCCCGCGTTCCGGCGCCCCGAAGCCCGGTGGCCCCAAGCCCGGCCCGAAGCGTCCCGCTCCGGAGCCCGAGCCCGTCGTCGAGGAAGCACCCGCAGCGGCTCCGGCCGTCGACGGTGCCCCGACCCCGGCCGCCCCGAAGTCCGTCGCGCAGCGTCAGGCCGAGGCAGAGGCCGCCCGCAAGGCCGCGGCCGAGCAGAAGGCCGCTGAGCAGGCAGCTGCACAGCAGCCCGACGGCGACCAGACGGACTCCGGTCCGAGCGACGCCGTCAAGCCCGGTGGCAGCAAGCCGTCCGGTTCCGGTTCGGCCCCGAAGCCCGGTGGCCCGAAGCCCGGTGCCCGTCCCGGCAACAACCCGTACGCGTCGAGCCAGGGCATGGGCGCACGTCCGCCGCGCCCGGGCAACAACCCGTTCGCCTCCAACCAGGGCATGGGCCAGCGCCCGGCCGCCGGTGCCGGCAACGGCATCCCGCGTCCCCAGCCGCCGCGTCCCGGTGCGCCCCGCCCGGGTGCTCCGCGTCCCGGTGGTCCCGGTCAGAACAACCGCCCCAACGGCTTCGGGCAGCGCCCGGGCCAGGGTGGTGGCGGTCGTGGTGGCCCCGGTGGCGGCTTCAACCGTCCCGGTGGTGCCGGTGCCGGCGCAGGTGGCGGCTTCGCCCGTCCCGCGTTCACCGGTCCGCGCCCCGCAGGTGGTGGCGGCCGTGGCCGTGGCCCCGGTGGTGGCACCGCTGGTGCGTTCGGTCGCGGTGGCGGCAAGAGCCGTGCCCGCAAGTCGAAGCGGACGAAGCGCGCCGAGTACGAGATGCGGCAGGCGCCGTCGCTCGGCGGTGTGCAGGTCCCTCGTGGCGACGGCAACACGGTCATCCGTCTCCGTCGCGGTGCGAGCATCTCGGACTTCGCGGACAAGATCGACGCGAGCCCCGGCAACCTGGTGACGGTGCTGTTCCACCTCGGTGAGATGGCGACCGCGACCGAGTCCCTGGACGAGGCGACCTTCGAGGTCCTCGGCGAGGAACTGGGCTACAAGATCCAGGTCGTCTCGCCGGAGGACGAGGACAAGGAGCTCCTCGAGGGCTTCGACATCGACATCGACGCCGAGTACGCCGACGAGGACGACTCCGTCCTGCAGAAGCGTCCCCCGGTCGTCACCGTCATGGGTCACGTCGACCACGGTAAGACCCGACTGCTCGACGCGATCCGCAACTCCAAGGTCGTCGAGGGCGAAGCCGGCGGCATCACGCAGCACATCGGTGCGTACCAGATCGTCACCGAGCACGAGGGCATCGAGCGCCCGATCACCTTCATCGACACCCCGGGTCACGAGGCCTTCACGGCCATGCGTGCTCGTGGTGCCCAGGTGACGGACATCGCGATCCTCGTGGTCGCGGCGGACGACGGCATCATGCCGCAGACGATCGAGGCGCTGAACCACGCCCAGTCGGCCGGTGTGCCGATCGTGGTCGCGGTGAACAAGATCGACAAGGACGGGGCGAACCCGGCCAAGGTCCGTCAGCAGCTCACCGAGTACAACCTGGTGGCCGAGGAGTACGGCGGCGACGTCATGTTCGTCGACGTCTCCGCTCGTCAGAACATCGGCATCCAGGACCTCCTGGACGCGGTGCTGCTGACCGCGGACGCCGGTCTCGACCTGCGTGCGAACCCCGACAAGGACGCCCGAGGCGTCGCGATCGAAGCACGGCTCGACAAGGGCCGTGGTGCAGTCGCCACCGTCCTCATCCAGTCCGGCACGCTGCACGTCGGTGACGCGATCGTCGCCGGCACGGCGTACGGCCGTGTCCGTGCGATGGCGGACGAGAACGGCACCGCGGTCGACGCCGCGACGCCGGCCCGTCCGGTCCAGGTGCAGGGTCTGTCGTCGGTGCCCCGCGCCGGTGACACGTTCCTCGTCACCGAGGACGACCGCACCGCCCGTCAGATCGCCGAGAAGCGTGAAGCCGCACAGCGCAATGCCCAGCTGGCCAAGGCCCGCAAGCGCATCTCGCTCGAGGACTTCACCCGTGCGCTCGAAGAGGGCAAGGTCGACTCGCTCAACCTCATCATCAAGGGTGACGTCTCCGGTGCCGTCGAGGCACTCGAGCAGTCGCTCCTGGACATCGAGGTGGACGACAGCGTCCAGCTGCGCATCCTGCACCGCGGTGTGGGTGCGATCACGGAGTCGGACATCGACCTCGCCACGATCGACAACGCGATCGTCGTCGGCTTCAACGTCCGTCCGGACGTCAAGGCCCGCGAGCGCGCTGCCCGTGAAGGCATCGACGTCCGCTTCTACTCGGTCATCTACAACGCACTCGAGGACATCGAGAACTCGCTCAAGGGCATGCTCAAGCCCGAGTACGAAGAGGTCCAGTCGGGTGTCGCGGAGATCCGCGAGGTGTTCCGTTCCTCCAAGTTCGGCAACATCGCCGGTGTCATCGTCCGGTCCGGCACGATCACGCGCAACGCCAAGGCGCGCGTCATCCGTGACGGCGTGGTCGTGGCCGACGGGCTGGCGATCGAGTCGCTCCGTCGCTTCAAGGACGACGTCACCGAGGTCCGCACGGACTACGAGGCCGGTATCGGTCTCGGCAAGTTCAACGACATCCAGCCCGGCGACGAGATCGAGACGACCGAGCTCGTCGAGAAGCCGCGCGACTGATCGCACTGAGTACCCTGGGCCCCGCCTCCTCCGTCCGGAGGAGGCGGGGCCTCACCCCGTTCCGCAAGGAGGAACCCATGGCTGACCCGCAGCGCGCACGCAAGATGGCCGACCGCATCAAGGAAGTCGTCGCCCGTCGTCTCGACAAGGGCCTGCGCGACCCGCGCCTCGGCTTCGTGACGATCACCGACGTCCGGGTGACCGGGGACCTGCAGCACGCGTCGATCTTCTACACCGTGTACGGCTCGGACGAGGAGCGCGCCGACTCCGCGGCGGCGCTCAAGGCCGCGACCGGCATGCTCCGCACCGAGGTCGGCAAGAACATCACGGCGAGGCTCACCCCGTCGCTCGAGTTCATCGCCGACGCCCTGCCGGACACCTCGGCGCACCTCGAGGACCTGCTCGCGCAGGCCCAGATGCGCGACCTGCAGGTCAAGCAGGTCGCCGTCGGTGCCACCTACGCCGGCGACGCCGACCCGTACAAGCACGACGAGGACGACGAGGACGACGCAGCGGACGAGGACGGCCCCGCGTCGTCCTCCGACGCCCCCCGCGCCTGACACCGGTCGAGACACACGAGAGCGCCCGTCACCACCCGGCGGCGGGCGCTCTCGCGTGCGCGGGCACAGCTGCGCGGGCTCAGCCGCGCGGCAGCCGGTACCCCTCGACGTCGTCCCCCTCGGCGAGCCCGTCCCGCAGCAGCGACGCGAGCGCCCGGTCCCGCTGCGCCGCGTCCGGCCACACCATCGCGATCTCGTCCCGGGTCACGGGGACGTCGCTCGCCCGCAGCTCGGCCATGATCATCCCGCGGACCTGCCGGTCGCTGCCGGCGAACCGCGACTGCTTGGGTGCGCGTGGGCCGTCGTGCTCCGGGTACCCCGCGGCACGCCAGGCGCAGCGGTCCGCGATCGGGCAGGCGTCGCAGGCGGGGGAGCGGGCGACGCACACCAGGGCACCGAGCTCCATCACGGCTGCGTTGGTGGCGGCCGCGTCGTCACGGTCGTCCGGCAGCGTCGCGTCCATCAGCGGCAGGTCCTGCTTCGGCTTCGCGGGCCCGGGTTCGCCCTGCCCGAGCACCGCCCGCGCCAGGACCCGGCGGACGTTGACGTCGACGACGGGGTGCCGGTCGCCGTACGCGAAGACCGCGACGGCCCGTGCCGTGTAGTCGCCGATGCCGGGGAGGGCCAGGAGCGCGTCGACGTCACGGGGCACGACGTTGTCGTGCTGTTCGGCGATGACGGTCGCGGCTGCGTGCAGGGCCAGGGCACGTCTCGGGTAGCCGAGCCGGTCCCAGGCACGCACCGCGTCCGCCGGGGGTGACGCCGCGAGGTCCGCCGGCGTCGGCCACCGGGTGAGCCACGCCTCCAGTCGGGGGACGACCCGCGCCACCTGGGTCTGCTGGAGCATGATCTCGCTGACCAGCGTGCCCCAGGCGGGGAAGCCGGGCCGTCGCCAGGGAAGGTCGCGGGCCTCCTGGCGGTACCAGGCCAACAAGGGGGACGAGATCGCAGCCGCCCTGTGGATGGTCGCGTCGTCCACAGACGGACTGGAGGCTCTGCCCACGTTCACCACGACAGCCTACGGTGGTGGACATGGCACGCTGGGCACCGCAGGAGATCGACACCATGGCCGCGATCGCGAGCGAGGTGGTGGCACAGGTCGGCACGAACCGCACGGTGATCGCCGTCGACGGTCAGGACGGCACCGACCTCGAGCACGTCGCGGCGGCACTCGTCGCTGGGTTCGAGCAGCACGGGGTCCAGGCGATGGCCGCGGCCGCACCGTCCGCGGACGTCGATGCCCTGCGCAGCGAGCTGGTGACCCCGTTCCGGACCACCGGCGCGGGCGAGGGCGTGCTCGTCGTGCACGGCCAGGGGCTCCTCGCCCCGAGCACCCGTACGCTCTGGCGCTGGTCGCTGTGGGTGGAGCAGGAGTCCGGCCGGCTCGGACGACGGGCCGACGTCAAGATCGCCGCGTCCGCCGTGCTCGACGTCACCGACCCGGAGCACCCCCGGCGCGAGTGGAACGACGCCTGCTGACTGGCGCTCGACGGCCGTCCCGCTGCTAGTCTCGTCCGGTGCTCGTGACCCCGCCCGACGGCATCCTCCTCGTCGACAAGCCGCAGGGCATCTCGAGCCACCGCGTGGTCTCGATCGCCCGGCGACGTCTGGACCTCAAGAAGATCGGCCACGCCGGCACGCTCGACCCGATGGCGACCGGCCTGCTCATCCTCGGTGTCGGCCCCTCGACCCGGCTCCTGACGCACCTCGTCGGCCTCGGCAAGACCTACACGGCCACCATCCGCCTCGGTGTCGGCACGGACTCGGACGACGCGGACGGTGACCCCGTCGCGGCGCTCGGAGCCCCGGCGGACGCGGTCAGCGACGCGGCGATCGAGTCGGCCGTCGCGACGCTCCGCGGTCCGATCGACCAGGTGCCGTCCACGGTCAGCGCCATCAAGGTCGACGGCCGTCGTGCCTACGACCTCGCCCGGAAGGGTGAAGAGGTCACCCTCAAGGCCCGTCGCATCACCGTCGACCGGTTCGAGGTGGAGGGCCGCGTCGACCGGGTCGTCTCGGTGCACGGCGCCGACGTGCCCGTGATCGACCTCGACGTCGTCGTCTCCTGCTCGTCCGGCACCTACGTCCGGGCGCTGGCACGCGACGTCGGGACGGCCCTCGGTACCGGCGCCCACCTCACTGCACTCCGACGCACCGTCGTCGGCCCGTTCTCGGTGGAGGACGCCGTCGACCTCGAGGACGACGCCGTCGATGTCCGGGCAGCGCTCGCGCGTCCCACCGACGTGGCACGTCGGCTCTTCCCGGTCGTGCAGCTCGACGGACCGCAGGCCAAGGACCTCGGGGACGGCAAACGCATCACCGCCGACCACCCCGACACCGACGGCCCGGTCGCTGCGATCGCCACCGGCGCCGACCGACTCGTCGGCCTGGTCGCCGTCCGCCGCGGACAGCTCCGGGTCATCACGAACTTCCCGACCGCGACAGGAGCGACGCCGTGATCGAGTGGTTCATGTGGGTCCAGTTCGGCATCGCCTGCGTGATCGGGCTGGCCGCCGTCGTCCTCGGCCTCGTCGGTCGGAAGCCCGACGACTACACCGTCGGGGCGCTCGCGCTCGTCGAGCTGCTGCTCCTGGCGCAGCTGGTGGTCTCGCTCGTCGCCCCGGCGGTCGGCAACCCACCGCAGGGCAACGTGCTCGAGTTCTGGGTCTACGCGGTGTCGGTGGTGCTGGTCCCGCCGGCGACCATCATCTGGGCACTGGTCGACCGCACCCGCTGGAGCACGGTCGTGCTCGGTGCCGGGGCGTTCACCGCCGCGGTGATGGTCTACCGGATGTACCAGATCTGGTTCGCGCTCAACTGACCGTCCGGTCCCGGTCCCGGTCCCGGTCCCGGTCCAGTCGCGGCCCTGGCACGTCCGCTGTGGGCGTCCGGCGCGGTCGTCCGCCGCCCGCGCCCCGTGCCCGGGACCCTGCGACGATCGGTAGGATCGGTGCAATGGTGATCAAGTCCTCCGCAGGTACCGACCGGCCGGCTCGGAGTCGTCGGACGTCGTCCCTGGCCAGCGGTGTCGGACGGGTCCTGATCGCGGTCTACGGCATCCTCGCCCTGGCCGCCACCGGGCGCAGCATCGTCCAGATCGCCGAGAAGTTCTCGTTCGCACCGTTCGCGTACACCCTGAGCGCGATCGCCGCCGTCGTGTACATCGTCGCCATGGTCGCCCTCATCGCACCCGGGCGGTTCTGGTACCGGGTCGCCTGCGTGACGATCGTCTTCGAGATGACGGGCGTGCTCGTGATCGGGACGCTCTCGCTGCTCGACCGGCAGCTGTTCCCCGACGACACGATCTGGTCCTACTACGGCCTGGGCTACGCCTTCGCCCCGCTCGTGCTCCCGATCGCCGGACTGTGGTGGCTCCGCAAGCACCACCGCACCGCAGCGTCCGGAGCCCCGGCAGCGTGACGACGGAGGGCTCGCACATGCACTTCTACGACGACGTCGCCGACGTCCCCGACGACTTCGGGCCGAGCGCGGTCACGATCGGCAAGTTCGACGGTGTCCACGTCGGGCACCGAGCCGTCATCGCCCACCTCGAGGACGCCGCACGGGCGCGTGGGCTCGTCTCGACGGTCGTCACGTTCGACCAGCACCCGCTGAACGTCATCGACCCCGGACGGGTGCCGCCGGCGCTGACGAGCACGGCACAGCGCCGGGAGCTCCTCGACGCGGTCGGTGTGGACACCACCCTGCTGCTCCGGTTCGACTCCGCGCTGCAGGCGAAGCCGGCCGAGGCGTTCGTTTCCGAGATCCTCGTCGACGCCCTGCACGCCGAGCTCGTCTTCGTCGGCAGCGACTTCCGGTTCGGGGCCCGCGGTTCCGGTGACGTCACCCTGCTCCGGCAGCTCGGGGAACGGCACGGCTTCCAGGTCGAGCTCATCGACGACGTGGAACTGGTCGACGACGTCCGTCCCGCGGGGGAGCGACGCGTGTCCTCCACGTGGATCCGAGAGCTCCTGTCCGTCGGACGGGTCGCCGAAGCCGCTCGCCTGCTGGGCCGTGAGCACGCCGTGCGGAGCGTCGTGGTGCACGGCAACCAGCGCGGCCGGGCGATGGGGTACCCGACGGCGAACCTCGCGCCGGCGTGCGAGGGCTTCGTCCCGGCCGACGGCGTCTACGCGGCCCGGGTGCTGCATGACGGCGTGACCTACCCGGCCGCGGTCTCGGTCGGCAACAACCCGACCTTCGAGGGCGTCCCCGCGAAGCAGATCGAGGCGCACCTGCTCGACGTCGACATCGACCTGTACGACGAGACGATCTCGGTGCTGTTCGCGGCCTACGTCCGGGGCATGGTGGCCTTCGGCGGGATGGACGAACTCGCGGCGCAGATGCGGCAGGACGACCTGGACATCCGACTGCTCCTCGGCATGCCCGTCACGACCTGACGTCCGGCGACTGCGAACGCAGACACAGGAACGCCCCGCGACCGATCCGGTCGCGGGGCGTTCGTGTGTGGTGCCCTGGATCAGCCGCCGAGGGCGTCGAGCCAGATCTTGCGGGCGTCGAGCGCTTCCTGCGCGTCCTTGATCTTGCGGGCGTCACCGGTCGCCTGCGCGTCGGCGAGCTCGGACTGCAGCTTGGCGATCGCGTCCTCGAGCTGGCTGGCCAGACCCGTCTGACGGGCCTTGCGCTCCGGGTCGGACTGCTTCCAGTGGGTGTCCTCGAGGCTGCGCACGTGGTCCTCCACCGCACGGATGCGGTCCTCGACGCGACGGACGTCCGCGCGGGGGACCCGGCCGATCTCGTCCCAGCGGCGCTGGACGTCGGTGAGGGCCTTGCGCGCGGCGACCCGGTCCTGGATCTGCAGGATCGGCTCGGCCTCGGTCAGCAGCGCGAGCTTCGCCTCGAGGTTGCCCGAGTACTCCTCGTTCTCGGCCGTGTTCTCGGCGTGGCGCTGCTCGAAGAGGACGTCACCGGCGGCCTTGAAGCGTGCCCAGAGCGCGTCGTCGTGGCGCTTGCCTGCCCGACCGGCGTTCTTCCAGTCGTCCAGCAGCTCTCGGTAGGCCGGGATGGCGTCGGACCCGCGGGGAGCGAGCGCCTCGGCCTGCTGCACGAGTTCCTGCTTGCGGGCACGGGCGTCGCGGTGCTGCGAGTCGAGCTCGGAGTAGAACGCGCGGCGGTGTTGGTCGACCGTCGAGCGGGCGGTGCGGAACCGCTTCCAGAGGTCGTTCGCGTCGTTCTTCGGGATGCGCGGGCCGTCGTGCTGGTGCTGCTGCCAGCGGGCGAACACGTCGTCGAGCTGCGCGGTCACCTGCTTCCACTGCGCGCGGGCGGGGTCGACCGCGGCGAGTGCCTCGGCCTCTTCCACCAGGGCGGTGCGGTAGGCGAGCGCCTCGGTCAGGGCAGCCTGCGCCTGCGCGGCCTGCTCCTTCGTGAGCGAGCCCACCTGGTCGGTGAGGGCGCCGATGCGGTCCTCGAGCGACTTGACGTCGCCGACGACACGGGCTTCGGCGACCAGGCTGCGCAAGTGCTCGACGGTCCGGGCGACGTCGTTCGCGGACGCGCCGCCATTGACGCGCTGCTCCGCGATCTTCACCTGGCCTTCGAGGTCGGCGTACTTGCGGGCGAAGTAGGCCAGCGCCTCTTCAGCGGAGGCGTCGGGGTACTCGCCCACGACCCGCTCCGAGTCCTCGTACCGGACGTAGACCGTCCCGTTCTCGTCTACCCGGCCCCAGGTCGTTGCTTCGTCAGATGCCACAGGTCTCGCCTCGATCGTGGTCGTGCATCACCGACGTCACCGTCGGCACGGTCAGGTCGTCAGCCTATTGCACCGCCGCGCCGTGCGACGGGCGTGTGCGTTTTCGCTGTGGACTACTTCTGCTGCGCGATGGTCGCGCCGGTGATCTCGGTGGCCACCTTCGGCTCGCCGGAGCCGTCGGAGCCGGCGTCGGCGATGCCCTTCGACGTCACCTTCGACACCAGTTGCGACAGCCCGCTGGTCACCTTGCCGACGACGGTGTAGCCGCCGGTGGACGGGTCGAGCGTGGTGTCGTCGGTGACGATGAAGAACTGCGTCGTCTGTGACGACGGGGTCGCGCCGCGGGCGATGGCGATCGTGCCCTTCGCGTAGGTGCCGTCGCTCGGCACGTTCTCGAGCGGGCCGTACTGGAAGCCGGCGTCACCCGTGCCGTCGCCGTTCGCCGAGCCGCACTGCAGGAAGTGGAAGCCGGTGCTGTCGGCCAGGCGGTGGCACTTCGTGCCCTCGTAGAACTGCTTGCGGATCAGGTCGATCTCGACGCTGGTGGCCTGCGGGGCCTTCGCGCCGTCGAGCTCGATGCCCAGCCGGATGTCCTTGTTCAACGTCAGGGTGCCGGTCCAGGTCGCGCCCTTCGCGATGCCCTTGCTCGGCACGTCCCCGGTGTTGCCGGCGGTCGCGCTGGCCGACGGTGTGGGGGCGGCGGTCGAGGTCGCGCTGGCCGACGCACTGTCGGCGCCCTGCGTCGAGGCGTGCACGAGCTGCGAGCCGGTGGCGAGTGCGGCGACGAGCACCAGCGCCCCGGCACCGATGACGTTGTCCCGGACCCGACGTCGACGCTGACGCTCGTGAAGGCCCTGCCTGGCCTGGTAGAGACGGAGTCGCTCGCGGGCTTCACGGCTCTGGTTCTTCGGTGCCACGGTGCTCTTCTGACCTCTCGTCGCGGTGTCCGACGAGCGTACCGGTTCGCCCGTCGCGGGCCCGGCGGTGCCGGCCCGGACGCCGGAGAAGTCGGTGTCGGCCCGTACGATCGAGGCATGGCAACTGACCGGTCGGGGATGAACGCGCCCACGACGGGCGGCCGGACCGGCCTCTCGCAGGGGTCCGTGCCCCTCGCCGTGCGGATGCGTCCCACCAGCCTCGAGGAAGTCGCCGGTCAGCAGCACCTGCTCGGCCGGGGATCGCCGCTGGTTCAGCTGGCGACCGGTTCGCGCGAGAGCCCCGGCGGCGTCTCGGTGATCCTCTGGGGGCCGCCCGGCACCGGCAAGACCACCCTGGCGCAGGCGATCGCCCGCCAGTCCGGCCGGGAGTTCGTCGAGCTGTCCGCGGTCACCGCCGGCGTCAAGGACGTGCGCGAGGTCATGGAGAAGGCCCTCACGCACCGGGACCTCTACGGCGCGACGACGGTCCTGTTCCTCGACGAGATCCACCGCTTCAGCAAGGCGCAGCAGGACGCCCTGCTGCCCGGGGTCGAGAACGGCTGGGTGATCCTCATCGCGGCGACCACCGAGAACCCGTCCTTCTCGGTCATCTCGCCGTTGCTCTCGCGCTCCCTGCTGCTCACGCTCAAGCCCCTGACGGACGCTGACCTCGGCATGCTCGTCGACCGCGCGGTCGAGGACGCCCGGGGCCTCCGGGGGTCGGTCGTGCTCGGCGACGAAGCACGGGCCGCGATCATCCGCCTGGCGTCCGGGGACGCCCGACGCGCGTTGACGGCGCTGGAGGCCGCGGCCGCGTCCGCCGTGGCGGCGCAGGACGACGACGAGCGCGAGTCCGGTACGGTCCCGGTCGTCGACGCCGACACCGTCGCCGCCGCAGTCGACCGGGCGCTGCTCCGCTACGACCGGCAGGGCGACGAGCACTACGACGTCATCAGCGCGTTCATCAAGTCGGTCCGGGGGAGCGACGTCGACGCGGCGCTGCACTACCTGGCGCGGATGATCGAGGCCGGCGAGGACCCCCGGTTCATCGCCCGGCGGATCATCATCTCGGCGTCCGAGGACATCGGCATGGCGGACCCGCAGGCGCTGCCGATCGCCGTCGCCGCCGCGCAGGCCGTCCAGCTCATCGGCATGCCCGAGGGTCGGATCCCGCTCGCCGAGGCCGTGGTCTACCTGGCGACCGCGCCGAAGTCGAACGCGGCGTACAACGGCGTGAACCAGGCCGTGGCCGACGTCAAGGCCGGGCGGATGGGCGTCGTGCCGAACCACCTCCGGGACGCGCATTACGCCGGGGCGAAACGGCTCGGGCACGGCAAGGGGTACATCTACTCGCACGACGCCGAGCACGGGGTCGCGTCCCAGCAGTACCTGCCCGACGCCCTGGACGGCACCGAGTACTACACGCCGACCGCCAACGGGTTCGAGCGCGAGATCGGGCCGCGGCTCGACCGACTGCGCGGGATCATCCGCGGCGACTGACCGGGCACGCGACGCGCGGTCGGTCTGGTCCCCACGGCGGGACCGGATGCTGTTATCGTTGACGGGCCTACGTCCTGGTCCTCGCGTGCGGCTGCGTCGAGGACACAGTGTCAGTCACGTCCTGAACGGACCTGACCGTCACGGGGGCAGAGGTTCGGGCTGTAGCCGCCCGATCCCACAGGCTCATCCCTCTGGATCCCGTCACGGGGTCCGTCGGAGCGTGCGCGCTCCGAGACCCGTGACAACTTCAGTTCAGTACAGAGAAAAGGACCCTGTGTCTACCAAGTCACGCACCCGCAGCAAGACCCGCCTGTCTCGCGCGCTCGGCATCCCGCTGACGCCGAAGGCGGCCCGTTACCTCGAGAAGCGCCCCTACGGGCCCGGTGAGCACGGCCGTACGCGCCGTCGTCAGGACAGCGACTACGCCGTCCGTCTCCGTGAGAAGCAGCGTCTGCGCGCCCAGTACGGCATCCGCGAGAAGCAGCTCCGCATCGTCTTCGAAGAGTCCCGCAAGGCCGCCGGTCTGACCGGTGAGAACCTCGTCGAGACCCTCGAGACGCGTCTGGACGCCCTCGTGCTCCGTGCCGGCTTCGCCCGCACCACCTCGCAGGCCCGCCAGCTGATCGTGCACCGTCACATCCTGGTCGACGGCAAGCTCGTCGACCGCCCCTCCTTCCGCGTCAAGGAGGGCCAGCTGATCCACGTCAAGCAGCGCTCCGAGTCGCTCGAGCCCTTCCAGGTCGCCGCTGCCGGTGGTCACCAGGAAGTCCTCCCGAAGGTCCCGGGCTACCTCGAGGTCGAGATCGACAAGCTCCAGGCCCGCCTGGTGCGTCGTCCGAAGCGCGCCGAGGTCCCCGTGACCTGTGAAGTGCAGCTCGTCGTCGAGTACTACGCAGCACGCTGATCCCAGCACCTGTGTGAACGGCGGGTCGTCCTCCTCGGAGGGCGGCCCGCCGTTCTGCGTCCCCGCGATACGCTTGTCCGACGTGCGCTCCGGCGTACGCGAGAGGGAGGCATCGTGAAGCAGCTGTTCTTCGTCGCCGTCGGCGTGGTCATCGGGTTCGTCGCCGCACAGCGCGTCAGCCGGACGCCGTCCGCCGCGCACCTCCTCGCCCAGGTCGACGCCCGGGCGAAGGCCTTCACGGGCGCCGTGGCCGAGGGGTACCGCTCGCGCGAAGCCGAGCTGCGCCCGAACGGCCACACGCCCACCTGACCCACCCCGAGCCTCCCGTCCCCGCCACACGCCCTACAGGAAGCACCATGCAGACCGCAGAGATCCGCCGTCGTTGGCTCCAGTTCTTCGGTGACCGCGGCCACACCGTCGTCCCGTCCGCGTCGCTCGTCTCGGACGACCCGTCGCTGCTGTTCACGGTGGCCGGCATGGTGCCGTTCATCCCGTACCTCACCGGGCTCATCCCGGCGCCGTACCCCCGCGCGACGAGCGTCCAGAAGTGCATCCGCACCAACGACATCGAAGAGGTCGGCAAGACCCCGCGGCACGGCACGTTCTTCCAGATGAACGGCAACTTCTCGTTCGGGGACTACTTCAAGGAGCAGGCGATCCAGTACGCCTGGGAGTTCCTGACGAACCCGGAGTCCGACGGTGGGCTCGGGTTCTCGGCCGACGACCTGTGGGTCACCGTCTACGAAGAGGACGACGAGGCGATCGAGTTCTGGAAGCGGCACTCGACGCTGCCCGACGACCGGATCCAGCGCCTCGGCAAGGACACGAACTACTGGTCCACCGGGCAGCCCGGTCCGGCCGGCCCCTGCTCGGAGATCTTCTTCGACCGCGGCCCGGAGTACGGCATCGACGGTGGCCCGGCCACCGACGACGACCGCTACGTCGAGATCTGGAACCTGGTCTTCATGCAGTACCAGATCGCTGACGTGCGGTCGAAGTACGACTTCGAGATCACCGGCGAGCTGCCGAACAAGAACATCGACACCGGCATGGGGCTCGAGCGCGTCGCCTTCATCAAGCAGGGCGTCGACAACATGTACGAGATCGACCAGGTGCGCCCGGTCCTCGACAAGGCCGCCGCGGTGTCCGGCCGACGCTACGGCGCCGACCACGAGGACGACGTCCGGATGCGGGTCATCGCCGACCACGTCCGCTCGGCGCTCATGCTCATCACCGACGGCGTCTCGCCGTCGAACGAGGGCCGCGGCTACATCCTCCGCCGACTGCTCCGCCGCACGGTGCGCGCGATGCGGCTGCTCGGGGTCGAGGGTGCGACCTTCCCCCGGCTGTTCCCGGCGTCGCGTGACGCCATGCAGGCCGCCTACCCCGAGGTGGGCGAGCAGTACGCCCGCATCGCCCGCATCGCCTACGCCGAAGAGGAGACGTTCCTCCGCACCCTCGCGCAGGGCACGACGATCCTGGACGTCGCCGTCGACCGCGCCAAGCAGGACGGCCGACCGTCGATCGGCGGGGACACCGCGTTCCTGCTGCACGACACCTTCGGGTTCCCGATCGACCTGACGATGGAGATGGCGGAAGAGGCCGGCGTGCACGTCGACCGTTCCGCGTTCGAGACCCTCATGTCGGAGCAGCGCTCGCGCGCCAAGGCCGACGCCAAGAGCAAGAAGACCGCCCTCGCCGACCTCAGCGTCTACAGCGCGTTCCGTGCGGCGGGGGAGACCGTCTTCCTCGGCTACGACGGGCTGCAGGCCGAGAGCCGGATCCTCGGCCTCATCGTCGACGGCCGGAGCGTGGACCGTGCGGTCGCCGGCGACATCGCCGAGGTCATCCTCAGCGAGACGTCGCTCTACGCCGAGTCCGGTGGCCAGGACGCCGACCAGGGCTCGATCGTCGGCAACGGCTTCGACCTCGAGGTGCTCGACGTGCAGCGCCCGGTCTCCGGCCTCTGGAGCCACACCGTCCAGGTCCGTTCGGGCGAGGTCGGCGTCGGTGACCCGGCGACCACCCTGGTGGACGCCGAGTACCGCCGCGGTGCGACGCAGGCCCACTCGGCCACGCACCTGGTGAACGCGGCGCTCCGTGACGTCCTCGGCCCGGAGGCACTGCAGGCCGGCTCGTACAACAAGGCTGGCTACATGCGCCTGGACTTCTCCTGGAGCCAGCCGGTGTCACTCGAGACCCGCACCGAGATCGAGGAGGTCGTGAACACCGCGATCCGCTCCGACCTCGAGGTCTCGACGCGCATCCTGCCGATCGACGACGCCAAGGCGCTCGGTGCCCAGGCGCTGTTCGGCGAGAAGTACGGCTCCGAGGTCCGCATGGTCGACATCGGCGGCCCGTGGTCGCGTGAGCTCTGCGGTGGCATCCACGTGGCCTCCAGCGCCCAGGTCGGCCTCGTCAACCTGGTGGGCGAGTCCAGCGTCGGGTCGACCAACCGCCGCGTCGAGGCCCTCGTCGGGCTCGAGGGCTTCCGCGAGCTCGCGGTCGAGCGGACCATCGTGTCGCAGCTCTCCAGCGCGCTCAAGGCACCGCGTGACGACCTCCCGGGCCGTGTGCAGTCGCTGCTCGAGGACCTGAAGACGGCCCAGAAGCGGATCGCGGAGTTCGAGTCGGCCAACCTGCAGCAGCGCGTGCCGACGATCGCCCGGACCGCCGAGCGTGTCGGTGCCGTCGCGCTGGTCGCCCAGGTCGTCGACGGGCTCTCGTCGGGCGACGACCTCCGCGCCCTGGCCACCGGCGTCCGTGGCCAGCTCGGCTCGGACGCGGCCGTGGTCGTGCTCGGTGCCGTCGTCGGCGGCAAGCCGGTCGTGATCGTCGCGACGAACGACGCCGCCCGCGCCGCAGGCGTCCAGGCGGGTCCGCTCGCCAAGGAGGCAGCCGGTGTCCTCGGCGGCGGTGGCGGTGGCAAGCCGGACCTCGCGCAGGGCGGTGGCACCGACGCGTCGGCGCTGCCGGCGGCCCTCCGCGCCGTGTCCGACCGCATCGCGGCCTGACGGTGACGATCCGCTCCGGGCGCCGGCTCGGCATCGACGTCGGCCGCGCCCGGATCGGGGTCGCCGTGTGTGACCGAGACGGACTCCTCGCGACCCCGGTCGAGACCGTCCGTCGCGACGACTCCGCCGACGTCCGCCGGATCCTGGCGATCGCGGACGAGTACGACGTCCTCGAGGTCGTCGTCGGACTGCCGCTGTCGATGTCGGGCGGCGACACCGCGTCGACCACGGACGCGCGGGACTTCGCCGCCCGGATCGCGGCGCACCGTCCGGTCCGGCTCGTCGACGAACGGCTGTCGACGGTCACCGCGCAGCGCGGGCTGCACCAGGCGGGGAAGAACACCAAGAAGTCCCGGGCCGTGATCGACCAAGCCGCCGCTGTTATCATTCTGCAACATGCGCTCGACCACGAGCGCGCAGCCGGCGCCCCACCCGGGGCCGAACTCCCCTGACAGCTGCCCTCCCGGACCCGCCCCAGCGCCTCCGGAGCCGCACGGGGTTCCCGACCGAGAGACCGAGGACCGTTGGCAGACGATCTGGACTGGAACGCGATCATCGCGCCCGGCAGCGACGCCGAGCGCCGTGACCGCACGGGGACCCGCCGAGGCGAGGACCCCACCGACACACCCACGGACGGACCGCCGCTCTCGCGTCGGGAAGCCCGGGCAGCACGGGCACGAGCCGAAGCGGCCGCCCGTCTCGACGAGACTCCGACCGACGGCGACGCCCCCCGTGACCGCGCGGTGAGCGACGGCGCAGCGAGCGACGGCACGGCGAGCGACGACGCTCCCCGCGACGACGTCCGGCGTGACGATGCCGGGAGGCCCGCCCCCCGACCCGTCGCCGGCGCAGCCCCCACGGACGGTGACGTCCACCCCGACGTGCACGCCCTCCTCGGCGGCTCCCTCCACAGCGGTCCGGTGCCGGGAGCGCGCGGCGAGGACGCGAGTGCCGGGGCGGCTGCGGATGCCGCAGCCAGCGCCGACGCGACCGACGCCCGGCCGGCGGACGGCCCCCTCGACGACGGCCCCAGCGACGACGGCCTCGCCGGCGACGACCTCACCGGCGACGACCTCACCGGCGGCGGCCACGCCGGCGCCGGCCGCGGTGCCGGTGGCCGAGGCGGCAACGACGGAGGCCGACGTGGCGGACGTGGCGGACGTGGTGGAGCCTCCCGGCTGCCGCGCGACGAACGTCCACCGCGACGCAAGGGCCCGCTGATCGCCGGGATCGTCATCGTGGCGATCGTGGTCGCCGGCGGTGCCGTCGCCTACAACTTCGCCGCCCCGAAGATCCAGGCCATCGCCAGCGCGATCTCAGGCTCGCAGGAGAGCGACGACTACACCGGTGACGGCACCTCGAAGGTGACGATCACGATCAAGGACGGCGACATCGGCGAGGACGTCGCCGCGACGCTGCAGCGGAGCGGGGTCGTGAAGACCTCGAAGGTGTTCTACCAGCTGCTGCTCGCCTCGCCGAACGTGCAGTTCCAGCCGGGCTCGTACGCGCTGAAGAAGAAGATGAGCTCGAAGGCCGCGCTGACGGCGCTGCAGGACAAGGCCAACCGGGTCCAGGACCCGTCCATCGTGATCCCCGAGGGCACGGCCCTCACGGACATCGAAGCCGGCATGGTCTCGAAGGCCGGGCTGAGCAAGGCCGACGTCGAGGCCGCTGCGAAGGACCTCTCCGCCTACGGTCTGCCGTCCGGCGTCACCACGCTCGAGGGCTGGCTGTTCCCGGCCACCTACCCGATCAACCCGAAGTGGACGGCGGAGCAGTACTTCAAGACCATGGTCGACACCATGAAGCAACACCTGAAGTCCGCCGGCGTCGCCGAGGCCGACCAGGAGCGGGTGGTCGTGTTCGCGTCGCTCGTGCAGAAGGAGGCCGGTCTCGCCGCCGACTACCCGAAGGTCGCCCGGGTGTTCCAGAACCGGCTCGACGACGGGATGCTCCTGCAGTCCGACGCGACCGTCGCCTACGGCACGGGCAACACCCACCGCGTGACGACGACGGACGCCGAGCGAGCGGACAAGTCGAACCGGTACAACACCTACCAGCACGAGGGGCTGCCGCCCGCGCCGATCTCCAACCCGGGTGACCTCGCCCTGAACGCGGTGACCAAGATGGCGACCGGCAACTGGCGCTACTTCGTGACGGTGAACCTGGAGACCGGGGAGACGGTGTTCTCGGACACGCTCGCGCAGCACGAACAGGCCGTCAAGCAGTTCCAGGCCTGGCTGCGGGCACACCCGAACTACCAGTAGGCACTCGGACCACCAGTACGACCACGCGACCACCAGCACGACCACGCGACGGGCGGCGGTCGGTGTCCCACACGGGGCACCGGACGCCGCCCGTCGTCGCTGTGGGAGGATGGTCGTCATGCTCCAGGGGTCGACCGCAGCGCCGATCGTCGTGATCGGTCCGATGGGTGCCGGCAAGTCGAGCGTCGGCCGCCGGGTCGCGAAGGCCCTCGGCGTCCCGTTCACCGACACCGACCGGGTGATCGTCCGCGAGCACGGTCCGCTCCCGCAGTTCTTCGCCGAGCACGGTGAACCGGCGTTCCGCGAACTCGAGGCCGCCGCGGTCCGTCAGGCCGTGCTGACCGGCGGAGTCGTGTCGGTCGGCGGGGGAGCGGTCATGCACCCGGACACCCGCGCCGCGATGGCCGGGGCGCACGTCGTCCTGCTCACCGTCACGGCCGAGGCGGTCGCCGCACGGATCGTCGGGAGTGACCGCCCGCTGATCGCTGCCGGCGGCATCACGGCGTGGCAGCGCATCCTCGACGAGCGGGCCGACACCTACGCCGAGCTGGCCCACGCCGTGTTCGACACCTCGCGACGGCCGATGTCCCGGGTCGCCGAGGACATCGTCGCCTGGGTCCGCAGCACCCCGGGCAGCGACGCGGAGCCGACGCCCGCAGCACCCGGTCCCGCAACACCCGGTCCCGCAACACCCAGCCCCGCAGCACCCAGCCCCGCAGCACCCACCTCCGACGAAGGAGCACCGTGACCGAGCCGACCCTGCCCGAAGGCACCACCGAGATCCGCGTCGGCGGTGAGGGCGGCTACGTCGTCGCGATCGGCAACGGTCTGCTCGCCTCGGTCCCCGCCCTGCTCGGCCCGCGGGTCGCGAAGGTGCTCATCGTGCACGCCCCGACCCTGGGCGCCCGTGCCGAGGACCTCCGCCAGCTGCTCGTCGGCGCCGGGCTCGAAGCCCTCATCGCCGAGGTGCCCGACGCCGAGGCCGCCAAGCGCATCGAGGTCGCCTCGTTCTGCTGGCAGGTCATGGGCCAGTCGGACTTCACCCGCACCGATGCCGTGATCGGCCTCGGTGGCGGCGCGGTCACCGACCTCGCCGGGTTCGTCGCCGCGACCTGGCTGCGCGGCGTGCCGTACCTGTCGATGCCGACCACCGTCCTCGGCCTCGTCGACGCGAGCGTCGGCGGCAAGACCGGCATCAACACGAACGAGGGCAAGAACCTGGTCGGCGCCTTCGCGGCGCCGCGCGCCGTGGTCGGCGACCTCGACCTGCTCCGCAGCCTGCCGCGCAACGAGATCCTGGCGGGCTTCGCCGAGATCGTGAAGGCCGGCTTCATCGCGGTGCCCGAGATCCTCGACGTGATCGAGGCGGACGTCGACCGCGTGACCGACCCGACGACCCCGGAGTTCCGGCGCGTGGTCGAGCTCGCGATCGAGCTGAAGGCCCAGGTCGTGTCGGAGGACTTCACCGAGCAGGGGCGTCGCGAGGTCCTCAACTACGGCCACACCCTCGGCCACGCGATCGAGCACGCCGAGCGGTACCAGTGGCGGCACGGTGCGGCGGTCGCGGTCGGCATGGTGTTCGCCGCCGAGCTCGCACGGCTCACCGGGCACCTGGACGACGCCACGGTCGACCGGCACCGCTCGATCCTGGACTCGCTGTCCCTGCCGACGACGTACCCGCTCGGCCGCTGGCAGAGCCTGCTCGCGACCATGCGCCGCGACAAGAAGGCACGGGCCGGCATGCTCCGCTTCATCATCCTCGACGCGGTCGGCAAGCCCGTGACGCTCGAGGGTCCCGAGGACCACCTGCTCTTCACCGCCTACCAGGAGGTCGGCGCCTGAGCGTGTGACCCGGTCGGGCGCCGGGACCGCAGCGCGCCCCGCTGGACCCCAGGCCCGCGGAGCAGACTGGCATCGTGCCCAACCCGCCCCGCCTCAGCGACTTCTCCCCCCAGCAACGTCAGGAACCCGCGGGGTTCCGGAGTCGGGGCCGACGCTTCGCAGAGGTCCTCGGCATCGCCCGACGGCACGCGCTGCTGCCCTTCCGGCGCCTCGACTTCTCGCACGACCCGGCGACGTCCGAGCTCCGCCGCAGCCAGGCCGACCACCTCCGCCGTGCGCTCGAGGAGGCCGGCGGCGGGTTCGTGAAGATGGGCCAGCTGCTCTCGACCCGCGACGACCTGCTGCCGGAGGAGTGGACCGAGGAACTCGCGCACCTGCAGCGCAACGTCCGTCCCGCCGCGCCCGAGGAGGTCACGGCCCTGCTCGAGGCCGAACTCGGTGCGCCCGTGGACCGGGTCTTCGCGTCCTTCGACCCCGAGCCGGTCGCCGCGGCGTCGATCGCGCAGGTGCACCGTGCGCGGCTCACCGACGGAACCGCGGTGGCCGTGAAGGTCCAGCGCCCGGGCATCGACGCGGCCGTCCGCCGAGACGTCGACATCGCGCTCCGGGCCGTGCGGTTCTTGACCCGGACCTCGGCCCAGGCCCGCCAGCTCGGGATCGTCCAGGTCGCCGAACAGTACGGCGCCGACCTGATCCGGCAGGTGGACTTCTCGGCCGAGCTCCGGAACCTCGAGTCGCTCCGCGCCGCCCAGGCCCGCAGCGCCCGGCCCGACGAGGTGCGGTTCCCGGAGCCGTACCGCGACCTGTCGAGCCGCCGCGTGCTCGTGATGGAGTTCCTGGAGGGCGACACGCTCAGCGCGATCCGCGCTGAGCGCTCGGACCGCGACCTCGACGAGCCGATGCGCTCGATCCTCCGCTCGTTCCTCCGCCAGGTCGTCTTCGACGGCGTCTACCACGCGGACCTGCACCCGGGGAACGTGCTGGTGCTGCCCGACGGGCGGCCCGCGCTCATCGACTTCGGATCGGTCGGGAGGCTCGACCCGGGTCTCCGGGACACGGTCCAGGAACTGTTGGCCGCGTACCTGCAGGACGACACCGCGCGGATCGCCGACACGGTGCTCCGGATGGCGCCGGTCCAGAACGTGGAGGACGAGGCGGACTTCCGTCGGGACATGGCCCGGTTCGTCGCCGAGGAGCTCGGCCCGGGCGCCCGGATCGGCGTCGAGACGGTCGACGACGCCGTCGAGGTCTTCGGCCGCTACCGGCTCCGCGCGCCGGCGGACTTCGTGGCGGCGGCCCGCGCGCTCGCGATCTTCGAGGGCACGCTCCGCACGCTGACCCCGTCCTTCGACCTGCTCGAGGAGTCGCGCGGACTCGCCGCCGAGCAGATCCGTGACCAGCTGCGCCCCGCGGCCATCCGGAGCGTCCTGGTCCGCGAGCTGTTCGGCCTCGTCACCTCGGCGCGCCGCCTGCCCCGGCGGATCGACAAGATCACCGAGGCGGTGGAGGCCGGCAAGCTGTCGGTGAACATCCGCCTGCTCAGCGACCGCCGGGACCGTCAGACTGTGTCGGGCATGATCCGTCGGGTGCTGCTCGTGCTCCTGGGAGCCGGGGCGGGCCTCCTGTCCGTGGTGTACCTCGCCGAGCCGGTCCGCCCGACCGCGGTCATCTCGACGCTCGTCGCCGGGGCCCTGCTCGGTGGCACCAGCGTCGTGCTGCTGGTGTGGGCGGCGATCGACGCCTGGGTCGCGCGCCGACGGCAGTAGCCCGTCCGCTACACTCGTCCGGGGCTCCACGAGCCCGTGAGACCTTCACAACACCATCGAACGGAAGACCAATGGCGAGTACCACTGACATCAAGAACGGCGCCGTTCTCATCATCGACGGGCAGCTCTGGTCGGTCGTCGAGTTCCAGCACGTGAAGCCGGGCAAGGGCGGCGCCTTCGTGCGCACCAAGCTCAAGAACGTCGTGTCGGGCAAGGTCGTCGACCGCACGTTCAACGCCGGCGCGAAGATCGTGACCGCCGTGGTGGACCGCCGCGACTACCAGTACCTCTACGAGGACGGCGACTCGTACGTGTTCATGGACCAGGACACCTACGACCAGATCAACGTCCCGTCGACGGTCGTCGGCGACGCGAAGAACTTCCTGCTCGAGTCCGCGCAGGTCACCATCGCGATGAACGAGGGCAACCCGCTCTACGTCGAGCTCCCGACCTCGATCGTCACCACGATCGAGACCGAGCCGGGCCTGCAGGGCGACCGTTCCTCCGGTGGCACCAAGCCGGCGACGATCGTCACGGGCTACCAGATCCAGGTCCCGCTCTTCCTCGAGAGCGGCACCAAGGTCAAGGTCGACACGCGTGACGGCAACTACCTCGGCCGCGTCAACGACTAGGCGCTGACCGGATGAGTGCTCGTTCCAAGGCGCGCAAGCGCGCCCTCGACATGCTCTACGTGGCCGAGGTGCGCGAGCTGCCGATCGCGGACGTCCTCGCGACCGAGACGGTCCGCCACCTCGATCAGCCGGAGCGCACCTCCAGCTGGGACTACGCGCGGCAGATCGTCACGGGCATCGACGAGGCCCGGTACGAGATCGACGACGTCATCACCGACCACGCGCAGGGGTGGGCGATCGCCCGCATGCCGGTGCTCGACCGCTGCATCCTGCGCATGGGCGTCTGGGAGCTCCGGTTCAACCCGGAGGTCCCGGACGCGGTCGCGATCGCCGAAGCCGTCGAGCTCGCGCAGTCGCTGTCCACCGACGACTCGGCCGGCTTCGTGAACGGCGTCCTCGGCGCCGTCGCCGGTGGTCGTGGACCGTCCGGTCGGACTGTCGCGGAGGACCAGGAGTCCCACTAGGCTCGAACCCGTCAGCATCCTTGAAGCCGTCCTGAGAGACGGGAGCCGTCCAGAGAGACGGGGAAGGAGGTCTGCGTGGGTACCAGAACGGTCCTGCAGCAACCCGACATCACGCGCGCTCTGACGCGCATCGCACACGAGATCCTCGAGGCCAACCACGGTGGCTCGGACCTGGTGTTGCTCGGCATCCCGACCCGCGGCGCCGTCCTGGCCGAGCGGCTCGGACGCATCCTCGCCGGCATCGAGCCCGGATGGGAGTCCGCCACCGGGGGCATCGGCAGTGAGCGGGTCGGCGCCCTCGACGTCACGATGTACCGCGACGACCTGCGCCGCGGCATCGGTCGCGCACCGCACCCGACGGTGATCCCGGCCGGCGGTGTCGACGGCAAGGTCGTCGTCCTGGTCGACGACGTCCTCTACTCGGGGCGTACGGTCCGCGCGGCACTCGACGCACTGCAGGGCATCGGGCGGCCCCGTGCGGTCCGGCTGGCGGTCCTCGTCGACCGCGGCCACCGGGAGCTGCCGATCCGCGCCGACCACGTCGGCAAGAACCTGCCGACGGCCGGGGACGAGCGGGTCACCTTGCACCTGACCGAGACCGACGGCGTCGACGACGTCGTCATCGAACAGGGCAGCACCGAACAGGGCGGTGCGGCATGAGGCACCTGCTCTCCACCGCCGACCTGTCGCGCGACGACGCGGTCCGGATCCTCGACGTCGCCGAGGAGATGGCCGAGGTCAACACGCGAGAGGTCCGGAAGCTCCCGGCGCTCCGCGGTCGGACGATCGTGAACCTCTTCTTCGAGGACTCGACCCGCACCCGCATCTCGTTCGAGGCCGCCGCCAAGCGACTGTCCGCGGACGTCATCAACTTCGCCGCGAAGGGCTCCAGCGTCTCGAAGGGCGAGTCCCTCAAGGACACCGTCCAGACCCTCGACGCGATGGGCATCGACGGCATCGTGATCAGGCACGGCGCGTCCGGCGCCCCCCGGGTGCTCGCCGAGGCCGACTGGATCGACGTGCCCGTGGTCAACGCCGGCGACGGCACGCACGAGCACCCCACGCAGGCGCTCCTCGACGCGTTCACGATGCGCCGCCGCCTGCACGGCGCGGACAGCCGCGGCCAGGGCCTCGACGGCGTCCGGGTGCTCATCGTCGGCGACGTGCTGCACAGTCGCGTCGCCCGGAGCAACGCCTGGCTGCTCCGCACGCTCGGCGCCCACGTCACCTTCGCCGCCCCGCCGACCCTCCTGCCCGCGGTCGACCGGCCGTTCGGCGCCGCCGTCCACCACGACCTGGACGCGGCCCTCGCCGAGGACCCGGACGTCGTGATGACGCTCCGCATCCAGCAGGAGCGGATGAACGACGCCTTCTTCCCGAACCCCCGCGAGTACACGCGGCACTTCGGCCTGACCGCCGCCCGCTTCGCCCGGCTGCCGGAGCGCACCCTCGTGATGCACCCGGGGCCGATGAACCGCGGGCTCGAGATCGCCGGCGTGGCCGCGGACGACGCCCGGTCGACGGTCGTCGAACAGGTCGCGAACGGCGTCTCGGTCCGGATGGCCGTGCTCTACCTCGCCCTCACCGGCGACCAGCAGAAGGAGTCCGTCGCATGACCGCACACCTGATCCGTGGCGCGCAGCTGGTCGACGGCTCACGTGCCGACATCCGCCTGGAGGGCCGGCTCGTCACCGCGGTCGGGTCCGGTCTCGACGCGGCCGGCGCGACGGTCGTCGACGCCGACGGGCTGCTCGCCCTGCCCGGTCTGGTCGACCTGCACACGCACCTCCGGGAGCCCGGCCACGAGGAGTCCGAGACGGTCCTGTCCGGCTCGCGGGCCGCGGCCGCCGGTGGCTTCACGGCCGTGAACGCGATGGCGAACTCGTCGCCGGTCGCCGACACCGCCGGGGTCGTCGAGCAGGTGCAGGCGCTCGGGGACGACGCCGGCTACGTCACGGTCCGGCCGATCGGCGCCGTCTCGCAGGGGCTGCAGGGCACGCACCTGTCCGAGATCGGCGCGATGGCGACCTCCCGCGCGAAGGTCCGGGTGTTCTCCGACGACGGCTCGTGCGTCGCCGACCCGCTGCTCATGCGTCGGGCGCTCGAGTACATCAAGGGCTTCGGCGGGGTGCTCGCCCAGCACGCGCAGGAGCCCCGCCTGACCATCGGCGCGCAGATGAACGAGGGCCGCCTGTCCTCGGAGCTCGGCCTGGCGGGCTGGCCGGCCGTGGCCGAGGAGTCGATCATCGCCCGCGACGTCCTGCTCGCCGAGCACGTCGGCGCACGACTGCACGTCTGCCACGTCTCCACGGCGGGCAGCGTCGAGGTGATCCGCTGGGCGAAGACCCGCGGCATCGACGTCACCGCCGAGGTCACCCCGCACCACCTCCTGCTCACCGAGGACCTCATCGCCGGACACGACGGCGCCCCGGGCTACGACGCCCGCTACAAGGTGAACCCGCCGCTCCGCCGCCGCGAGGACGTCGAGGCACTCCGCGCGGCCCTCGCCGACGGCACGATCGACATCGTCGCGACGGACCACGCCCCGCACCCGGCCGAGGCGAAGCACTGCGAGTGGCCCGCCGCCGCGAACGGCATGGTCGGCCTCGAGTCCGCGCTGCGCGTCGTGCACGCCGCCGTGGTCGAGGACGGTCGGCTCGACTGGGCCGACGTCGCCCGGGTGCTCTCGAGCGCCCCGGCCCGGATCGGCCAGGTCGAGGGCCACGGCCACGCGATCGCCGAGGGTGCCCCGGCCGAGATCACGCTCTACGACCCCGCCGCGAGCCGCGACTTCTCGGCAGCCGACCTGCACGGGCAGTCGCAGAACTCGCCGTACCTCGGCATGCCGCTGCCCGGCCGGGTCGTGGCGACCTTCCACCACGGCATGCCCACGCTCCTCGACGGACAGCTCGTCGACAGCGAGACCGTCGCGGCACGGGCAGCGGCGGCACGGGTGGCGACGGCATGAGCGGTGACGCGGCACGCTGGCTGCTGGGCGGGGTCATCCTGCTCGCGGTCGCCGCGCTGTTCGTCGCGATGGCCCGCACCTGGCGGACGCGCAGCCGACGGCAGGCGGAGGCCGTGCCTCCCGTCCAAGTGCCGGCCGACCGCGGTCCGGCGGCCGGGTCCTGGGACGGCTTCACCGTCGCGACGACCCGCGCCGACCAGCCGCTCGAACGGATCACCGCCGGCGGACTCGGCTTCCGTGGCCGCGGCGGGGTGACGGTGCACGCGACCGGTGTCGTGCTGCACCACGCCGGTGTGGACGACCGGTGGATCGCCCGGAGTGCCGTCCGCGGCGCCGACCGGGCCACGTGGGCCATCGACCGTGTGGTCGAGCCCGGGGGACTGGTCCGACTGCGATGGACGGCGACCGGCGCCGCAGCAGCGACGGACCTCGACACCTACTTCCGGTTCCCGGAGGGCGACGCGGAAGCGCTCACCGCCCTACAGGGACTGGCGACGACGAACGACTCCCCGCAGACCGCGGGCGAAGGGACGAACTCATGACACGCGAACGGGCCGTACTGGTCCTCGAAGACGGCACCCGGTACGACGGCTGGGCCTACGGCGCCCGCGGGCGCACGCTCGGCGAGGTGGTCTTCGCGACCGGCATGACCGGGTACCAGGAGACCCTCACCGATCCCTCCTACGCCGGGCAGATCGTGGTGCAGACCGCGCCGCACATCGGCAACACCGGTGTCAACGACGAGGACCCAGAGTCCCGTCGCATCTGGGTCGCCGGCTACGTCGTCCGCGACCCCAGCCGCGTGGTCTCGAACCACCGCGCGGACGCCTCGCTCGACGAGCACCTGGTGCGCGACGGCATCGTCGGGATCTCCGGCATCGACACCCGGTCCCTGACCCGCCGCATCCGCGACGCCGGCGCCATGAAGGGCGGCGTGTTCAGCGGGGCCGACGCCACGCTCGACGCCGACGAGCAGCTCCGGGTCGTCACCGAGCAGGCCGGCATGGCGGGCAAGAACCTGTCCGCCGAGGTCTCCACGGCCGAGGAGTACGTCGTCGAGCCGGTCGGGGAACGGATCGGCACGCTGGCCGTCCTCGACCTCGGCGTGAAGTCGTCGACCACCCGCTACCTGTCCGAGCGCGGCTTCGAGGTGCACGTGCTGCCGCAGGACGTCACGGTCGAACGGCTCCGTGAGCTCGACCCCGACGCGCTCTTCTACTCGAACGGCCCCGGCGACCCGTCGGCCTCCGACGCGCAGGTGACCCTGCTGCAGGAGAGTCTCCGCGACGGCCGGCCGTTCTTCGGGATCTGCTTCGGCAACCAGCTGCTCGGCCGCGCGCTCGGCTTCGGCACCTACAAGCTGCCGTTCGGACACCGCGGCATCAACCAGCCGGTGCTCGACACCACCACCGGCAAGGTCGAGATCACGAGCCAGAACCACGGCTTCGCGGTCGACGCGCCCGTCGGGCAGGTCATCGAGTCCCCGGTCGGCTTCGGCCGCGTCGAGGTCTCGCACTACTCGCTCAACGACAACGTGGTGGAGGGCCTCCGGGCGCTCGACATCCCCGCGTTCAGTGTGCAGTACCACCCCGAGGCCGCTGCCGGACCGCACGACAGCATGTACCTCTTCGACCGCTTCCGGGACATGGTGGTCGCCCGCCGGCAGGGGGAGCCGCTCGACGCGGCCACCGCCGACGCGACCACGCCCGCCGCCGACCCGACGCACGGCTCCGACACCACGAAGGAGGGCAACTGATGCCCAAGCGCTCCGACATCAGCTCTGTCCTGGTCATCGGCTCCGGCCCGATCGTCATCGGGCAGGCCGCCGAGTTCGACTACTCCGGCACCCAGGCCTGCCGCGTGCTCCGCGCCGAGGGCGTCCGCGTCATCCTGGTGAACCCGAACCCGGCGACGATCATGACCGACCCGGACTTCGCCGACGCGACGTACATCGAGCCGATCACCAACGCGTCGCTCGAGGAGATCATCCGCATCGAGCAGCCGGACGCCGTCCTGCCGACCCTCGGTGGGCAGACCGCACTGAACGCGGCGATCTCCCTCGACGAGGCCGGCATCCTCGAGAAGTACGGCGTCGAGCTCATCGGCGCCAAGGTGGACGCCATCCAGCGCGGTGAGGACCGCCAGCTCTTCAAGGAGCTCGTCCTCGAGTCCGGTGCCGACGTGGCGCGCAGCCACATCGCCCACACGCTGGAGGAGGCGAAGGAGTTCGCGAAGGACCTCGGCTACCCGCTGGTCGTCCGGCCGTCCTTCACGATGGGTGGGCTCGGTTCCGGCTTCGCGTACACCGAGGAGGAACTCGTCCGCTTCGTCGGCGACGGGCTGCAGTCCAGCCCGACGACCGAGGTCCTGCTCGAGGAGTCGATCCTCGGCTGGAAGGAGTACGAGCTCGAGCTCATGCGGGACAACGCCGACAACACGGTCGTCGTCTGCTCGATCGAGAACGTCGACCCGGTCGGTGTGCACACCGGCGACTCGATCACGGTCGCCCCGGCGCTGACGCTGACCGACCGCGAGTACCAGAACATGCGGAACATCGGCATCGACATCATCCGTCGCGTCGGCGTCGACACCGGCGGCTGCAACATCCAGTTCGCGGTCGACCCGTCGAACGGGCGCCTGATCGTCATCGAGATGAACCCCCGCGTCTCGCGGTCGAGCGCGCTGGCGTCGAAGGCCACGGGCTTCCCGATCGCCAAGATCGCCGCGAAGCTCGCCATCGGGTACCGCCTGGACGAGATCCAGAACGACATCACCCGCGTCACCCCGGCCAGCTTCGAGCCGACGCTCGACTACGTCGTCGTGAAGACCCCGCGCTTCGCGTTCGAGAAGTTCCCGGCCGCCGACGCCACCCTCACCACGACGATGAAGAGCGTCGGCGAGGCGATGGCCATCGGCCGGAACTACGCCACCGCGCTGCAGAAGTCGCTCCGCTCGCTCGAGAAGCGCGGGTCGAGCTTCCACTGGGACGTCCCGGCCGACCAGCTCGACAAGGCCGCGCTGCTCGAGAAGTCGTCGATCCCGACCGACGGCCGCATCGTCACGGTGCAGCAGGCGCTCGTCGCCGGTGCCACCGCGGCCGAGGTCTTCGAGGCCACGAAGATCGACCCGTGGTTCATCGACCAGATCGTCCTCATCAACGAGGTCGCCGACGAGGTCCGTGCCGCCGAGACGCTCGACGCCGACACCGTCCGCTGGGCCAAGGAGCACGGCTTCAGCGACGTGCAGATCGCCTCGCTCCGCGGCGTCACCGAGCAGGAGGCCCGTGACCAGCGCCACGCGCTCGGCATCCGCCCGGTCTTCAAGACCGTCGACACCTGCGCCGGCGAGTTCCCGGCCCTGACGCCGTACCACTACTCGTCCTACGACACCGAGACCGAGGTCGCCCCGAGCGACCGCAAGAAGGTCGTCATCCTGGGCTCCGGCCCGAACCGCATCGGCCAGGGTGTCGAGTTCGACTACTCGTGCGTGCACGCGTCCTTCGCGCTGAGCGACGCCGGGTTCGAGACGATCATGGTGAACTGCAACCCGGAGACGGTCTCGACCGACTACGACACCTCGGACCGGCTCTACTTCGAGCCGCTCACGGTGGAGGACGTCCTCGAGGTCATCGCGGCCGAACAGGCCTCCGGCGAGGTCGTCGGCGTCGTCGTGCAGCTCGGCGGCCAGACCGCCCTGGGCCTGGCGAAGCCGCTCGAGGCCGCCGGCATCCCGATCCTCGGCACCAGCCCGGACGCGATCGACCTGGCCGAGGAGCGCGGAGCGTTCTCGCGCATCCTCGACGACGCCGGCCTGCTCGCGCCGAAGAACGGCACCGCGCACGACCTGGCCAGCGCCACCGCGGTCGCCGAGGGCATCGGCTACCCGGTGCTCGTCCGCCCGTCCTTCGTGCTCGGCGGTCGCGGCATGGAGATCGTCTACGACTCCGACACCCTCGCCGACTACTTCGACCGGATGGCCGACCAGGCGATCATCGGCCCGGACCTGCCGCTGCTCGTGGACCGGTTCCTGGACGACGCGGTCGAGATCGACATCGACGCGCTCTACGACGGCGACCGGCTCTACGTCGGCGGCGTCATGGAGCACATCGAAGAGGCCGGCATCCACTCCGGCGACTCCTCCTGCACCCTGCCCCCGGTCGGCCTCGGTCGCGCGGAGATCCAGGCCGTCGTCGACGCGACCGAGAAGATCGCCCGCGGGGTCGGCGTCCGCGGACTCCTCAACGTGCAGTTCGCCATCGCGGCCGGTGTGCTCTACGTGCTCGAGGCGAACCCCCGCGCCAGCCGCACGGTGCCGTTCGTCTCGAAGGCGCTCGGCATCGCCCTGGCCAAGGCCGCTGCCCGCGTCATGACCGGCACGAGCATCGACGACCTGGTCGCCGAGGGACTGCTGCCGAGCCGCGACGGTGCCTTCGTCCCGATGGAGTCCCCGATCGCCGTCAAGGAGGCCGTGCTGCCCTTCCGACGCTTCCGCACCCGCGAGGGCCAGGTGGTCGACTCGGTGCTCAGCCCCGAGATGCGCTCCACCGGTGAGGTGATGGGCATCGACCGCGACTTCCCGCGGGCGTTCCTCAAGAGCCAGGAGGCCGCGTACGGCGGGCTGCCGACCAGCGGCACCGTGTTCGTGAGCGTCGCCGACACCGACAAGCGCGCCATCGTCCTGCCGGTGCACCGTCTGCAGCAGCTCGGCTTCACGATCATCGCGACCGAGGGCACCGCCGAGGTGCTCCGCCGCAACGGCATCCTGGTGGGCGTCGTCGGCAAGTTCAGCCAGGGGCAGGAGAGCGTCGTCGACCTGCTCGCCCGCAACGAGGTCGACATCGTCATCAACACGCCGAGCGGTGCCGCCGGTCGCGCGGACGGGTACGAGATCCGTGCGGCGACCGTGGCGGCCGACAAGCCGCTGTTCACGACGATCTCGCAGCTCGGCGCGGCGGTCGCGGCCATCGAGACGATCGGCACGCCGCACAGCGTCCGGAGCCTGCAGGACTACGCGCTCGAACGAGCCGGCTGGTGACCCCAGCCCGGCCTGGAGGCCCGACCCCGTTCGGCGTCCGGCTCGCCGCCGCCATCGGGTCGCGGTCCGCGCTGTGCGTCGGCATCGACCCCCACGCCGCCACCCTGGCGGCGTGGGGGCTCGGCCGCGACGAGGCCGGACTGACCGCCTTCGGCGCGACCCTCGTCGACGCGGCCGCCGGTCGCGCGGCCGTGGTGAAGCCGCAGATCGCGTTCTTCGAGGCGGCCGGGGTGCCTGGCTTCCGCGCACTCGACGCGACGATCCGTCGTGCACGTGATGCGGGCCTCCTGGTCGTGGCGGACGTCAAGCGTGGCGACATCGGGTCCACCGGTGACGACTACGCGCTGGCGTGGCTCGACCGCGACGGACCGTTCGCGGCGGACGCGATGACCGTGTCGCCCTACCTGGGCTACGGCTCGTTGGCCGGGACGATCGCCGTCGCCCGACAGAACGGCGCCGGTGTGTTCGTGCTCGCCGCGACGAGCAACCCGGAGGCCCGGGTCCTGCAGACCGCGGTGCTGGCCGAGGGCCCGCGTGCCGGGCGGACCGTGGCTGCCGGTATCGTCGTCGACGTGGCAGACGACAACCGGACGACGGCCGACCAGGCCCTGGGGGACGTCGGGCTCGTGCTCGGCGCGACCCTCGACCTCGACGACTTCGGCATCACGGCCGACGAGATCGGTACCGCCCCGGTGCTCGCGCCGGGCTTCGGCGCCCAGGGTGCCCGGATCGAGGACCTCCGTGCGCTGTACGGCAGCCGTGCCGAGCAGGTGCTCGTGAACGAGTCCCGCGGTCTGCTCGGCGACGGCCCGGACGGTGTCGCCGCCCTCGTGGCCGACCGTGCCGCCCGCATCCGCGCGGCCCTGGAGTCGGCAGCGTGAGCGACGAGCAGGCGGGCAGCGGTCCCGCCGCCGACCGGTCGGCGTTGCCGGCGCACCGCAACCCGCCGGAGGTCGACCGCGTCGCCGCCGCGAAGGCCGCAGTCGCCGCACGGCGTGCCCGCGCCGCGGTGAAGTCCGCGGTAGCCGCCGGGGACCGGTCGCCGCTCGAGGTCGCCCGCTCCGCGTGGTCCGAGGACGAGTCCGTCGTCGCGACCACCTCGGCGGAACGCTCGCTGCGGGTCCGTGACCTGCTGACGAGCCTGCCCGGTGTCGGACCCGCCCGGGCGGAAGCCGTCATGGGGGCCCTCCGCATCGCGCCGTCGAAGCGCCTCGGGGGACTCGGCAGCCGCCAGCGGACCGAGCTCGCCGACTGGCTCGCCCAGCGCGGCCGGAAGCGTGCCGCGTCGAAGCTGGTCGTCCTGGCCGGGCCCACCGCGGTCGGCAAGGGGACGGTCAGTGCGAACATCCGGGAGCAGTACCCCGAGGTCAACCTCAGCGTGTCCGCGACGACCCGGAAGCCCCGTCCGGGCGAGGTCGACGGCGTGCACTACTACTTCGTCGACGACGCCGAGTTCGACCGGATGGTCCGCGACCGCGAACTGCTCGAGTACGCGACCGTGCACAACTCGTACCGGTACGGCACCCCGCGTCCGCCGATCGACCGCGCGCTCGACGCCGGCGAGAAGGTCATGCTCGAGATCGACCTGCAGGGCGCCCGCCAGGTGCGGGACGCCATGCCCGAGGCGGTCCTGGTGTTCCTGCTGCCGCCGACCTGGGACGAACTGGTCCGTCGGCTCATCGGCCGCGGGACCGAATCGCCGGAGGAACAGGCGCGCCGGCTCGAGACCGCCAAGGTGGAGCTCGCGGCCCAGGACGAGTTCGACGTGCGGATCGTGAACTCCGATGTCAGCACGGCGGCACGCGAGGTCGTAGACTTGTTCTCTGCGCCCTGACGGGTGCACCGACGACGAGGAGCAATCCCATGGCCAACCCCCAGGGCATCATCGACCCGCCCATCGACGACCTGCTCAGCAAGGTCGAGTCGAAGTACGCGCTCGTGATCTTCGCCTCGAAGCGTGCTCGCCAGATCAACGACTACTACGCCGACCTGCACGAAGGCTCGCTCTTCGACAACGTCGGTCCGCTCGTCGACTCGACGATCGACGACAAGCCGCTCTCGGTCGCGCTCCACGAGATCAACGAGGACAAGCTGACCGTCACCAAGCAGCAGCAGCCCTCCGCCTGATCCCGGTGAGTGCGCTCCGTCTGTTCACGTCGGAATCGGTGACCGAAGGCCACCCCGACAAGATCTGCGACCAGATCTCGGACGCGATCCTGGACGCCCTGCTCACGGTCGACCCGCACGCGCGGGTCGCCGTCGAGACGATGGTGACGACCGGGCTCGTGCACGTCGCGGGAGAGGTCACGACCTCCGGGTACGTCGAGATCCCGCAGCTGGTCCGCGACGTCATCACCGGCATCGGGTACAACTCCTCCGACGTGAGCTTCGACGGTCGTACCTGCGGCGTCGAGATCTCGATCGGCGCGCAGTCCCCGGACATCGCCCAGGGTGTCGACGAGTCCCTCGACACCCGCTCGGGTGCCGGCATGGACCCGCTCGACCGCCAGGGTGCCGGCGACCAGGGCATCATGTTCGGCTTCGCGACGAACGAGACGCCGGAGTACATGCCGGTCGCCATCTGGCTCGCCCACCGTCTGGCCGAGAAGCTCGCCGCGGTGCGCAAGTCCGGCGAACTGACCTACCTGCGTCCTGACGGCAAGACCCAGGTCACGGTCGGGTACGACGGCGTCACGCCGAAGACCGTCGAGACCGTGGTCCTGTCGACTCAGCACGCGCCGAGCGTCTCGCTCGAGCAGCTGACCGCCGACATCACCGAGCACGTCATCCGTCCCGTCCTCGACCTGGTGGACCTCGACTCCGCGCACGTCGACGTGATCGTGAACCCGACCGGCCGCTTCGAGATCGGCGGGCCCCAGGGCGACGCCGGGCTCACCGGCCGCAAGGTCATCGTCGACACCTACGGCGGGGCCTCCCGTCACGGTGGCGGCGCGTTCAGCGGCAAGGACCCGTCGAAGGTCGACCGTTCGGCGGCGTACGCGCTCCGCTGGGTCGCGAAGAACGCCGTCGCGGCCGGTCTCGCCGACCGCCTCGAGGTCCAGGTCGCCTACGCCATCGGCCGCGCCAAGCCGGTCGGTCTGTACGTCGAGTCCTTCGGTACCGGGCACGTGGACGACGCCACGATCGAGGCCGCCATCACGCAGGTGTTCGACCTGCGTCCGGCCGCGATCATCCGCGACCTCGACCTGCTGACCCCGAAGTACGCGCAGACCGCGACCTACGGGCACTTCGGTCGGGAACTGCCGGGCTTCACGTGGGAGCAGCTCGACCGCGTCGAGGAGCTCCGCACCGCGGCAGGACTCGTCTCCGCCACCGTCTGAGGCCCTCGTGGCCACCGTCGCGCGTGTCGTCCTCGACTCGCCGCTCCCGCAGCTCGACCGTCTGTTCGACTACCGGGTGCCGGCCGAGATCGAGGACGACTGCGTGCCGGGGGTCCGGGTCCGGGTCCCGCTGCGCTCCGGCGCCCGGATGACCGACGCCTACGTGGTCGAGGTCGTGTCCGACGACGCACTCTCCCCGGAGCACGACTTCCCGGGGGAGCTCAGCGCGATCGAGGAGCTCGTCAGCCCGGTGCCGGTGCTCGCGCCGGAGGTCTGGCGGCTCGCCCGAGCCGTGGCCGACCGGGCCGCCGGCGTCGCCAGTGACGTGTTGCGACTCGCCGTGCCGACCCGCCAGGTCCGGCCGGAGAAGGCCTGGCTCGCGCGTGACCTCGACCACGTGCCACCTCGTGTGACGGCGGCGCCGGTCGAGGGCTACGGCGACGCGGTCATCGAGTCCGTGATCGACGCCGGAGGCCGTGCCGCCGTCAGCGCGGTCCCGCACCCGGTCCTGCTCACCGCCCCGACGCCGGCCGCCGAGGGCTCCGAAGCTGCCGAGGCCACCGCCACGCCCGACCCCACCTGGGTCCCGGGCTGGGCAGCGACCCTCGCACAGGCCGCCGCACACACCCTGGCGGGGGAGCGCTCCGCCGTCATCGCCGTCCCCGACTTCCGCGACGTCGCCGACCTCGAGCGCGCCCTGCTCGTCCTGGTGCCCGCCGAGCGCGTGGTCCGGTTCGACGCCAAGCAGACGAACGGGCAGCGGGCCCGGGCACTCCTCACGGCACGCACGCACCCGGTCGTCGCGATCGGCAGCCGGGCAGCCGTGTACGCGCCGGCGTCGGACCTCGGCCTCATCGCGCTCTGGGACGACGGCGACCCGTCGTTCGCTGAGCAGCGCGCACCGTACGTGCACACCCGCGACGTCGCCCTGGTGCGGACGTCCCAGTCGGGGGCCGCGCTGCTGATGGTGTCGCACGCCCGGAGCACCGACGTCCAGCGGCTCGTCGAGCTCGGGTGGTTGCAGGAGATCGGTCCGCACCGCGCCCGGGTGCCGAAGGTGGTCCCGACCGCCCACCAGACGAACGCCGACGGCTACGCCGCGCAGGCCCGGATCCCGAGCAGTGCCTGGCGCGCGGCGCGCGAGGCCAGCCACGACGGCCCCGTGCTCGTGCAGGTGTCGAACCCGGGCTTCGGCACGGGCCTGGTCTGCACCCAGTGCGGCGAACGAGCGCACTGCCGGGTGTGCGGTGGTCCGCTCGGCAGCCCGCACGCCGGGTCGACCCCGCAGTGCCGGTTCTGCGGGGCGCTGGCGGCCGGGTACCGCTGCCCGACGTGCGGCAACGGCAAGCTCAAGCCCGTCGGCCAGGGTGCCCAGCGCACCGCCGACGAACTCGGCCGGGCGTTCCCGAACACCCGCATCGTGGTGGCGGACGGGTCACGTCCGATCGACGCGGTCCCCGCTCGCCCCGCGGTCGTCGTCGCCACGCGCGGCGCCGAGCCGGACGTCGCCGGCGGGTACGCCTGCGTGCTGCTGCTGGACGGCGAGCGGATGCTGGCGCGTGAGGGGCTCCGTGTGCAGGAGGACGTCCTCCGCATCTGGGCGAACGCCGCGGCGAAGGGCGCACCCGGAGCGCCGGTGTACCTCGTCGGCATCGGTGGGAAGCTCGCGAACGCGATGGCCCTCTGGCGGCTCGACGTCCCCGCGCACGACGAACTCACCGACCGCCGTGAGCTGTTCTTCCCCCCGGCGGTGCGGGTCGCGACCCTGACCGGCACGGACGAGGCGGTGACCGGCGCGATCGAGGCCCTCGGTGACGCGCCGGTCGGTCCGGTCCTCGGTCCGGTGCCCGTCGACGACCCGACCCCGGGGACGGTGCGGGCGATCGTCCGGTTCCCCTACGGGCACGGCACCGAGGTGGCCGCGACCCTCAAGGCCGAGGTGATCCGCCGGTCGTCGACCCGGCGGGTCGTCAAGGGCGGGACGAAGCGACGTGCGGCCCCGGCGCTCCGGGTCCGGATGGACGACGCCGAACCGTTCTCCGAGGTCTGAGCCGACGCTGCCCCGGACATGACGGGAGGCCCGTGGCGATCCCGCCACGGGCCTCCCGTCATGTGCCGCGTCGCGTCAGCGGGCGGTGCGCTCCGCGCCGACCGGTGCCCGACGCCCACGCGAGAGCACGACGCCGAGGGCGACCATGCCGATCGCGAGGACCAGGTGCAGCCAGTTGTCGGCCGAGTTCAGCGGCACGAAGTTCGCCGCGCTGTCGCTGTTCGCGGTGAACAGGCCGTAGATCCAGAGCACGAAGTAGACGACGCCACCGATGACCAGGTAGAGCCGCGCACCACTGGCACGACGAGCAGCCAGGACGCCGACGATGCCGAAGAGCAGGTGGACGATGTTGTGCAGGACGGACACCTGGAAGATGCCGAGCAGCATGCCCATCGAGTCGTTGCCGGCACCGCCGAGGTCACCGGAGGTGAGGCCCGGGATGAAGCCGGCGATGCCGACGAGCAGGAAGACGATGCCGACGACGAGGGCGCCCTTCTGCACGGGCGTCTCGGCGAAGCTGGTGGGTGCTGGGGTGGAGAGTCGGTCTGTCATGTTCGTTCCTTTCCGGGAATCGCCTGTGAACGTACCCGTGCGCCGACGGTGACGTTCGGCGGCGCGGTGGATCCTCGCACCGAGGACAGTTCCGTGCCGGGCGCGCTGCCTCTGCGGCTGTGCGCCGCGTGGGAGACTGGTCGGATGCGTCTCGTCGTCGCCGGCAGCCCCGCTGCCGCGGTCCCCACACTCCGTGCCCTGGCGGCGTCCGACCACGAGATCGCGGCGGTGCTCACCCGCCCGCCGACGCCGCAGGGCCGGAAGCGCGTGCTCACGCCGACGCCGGTCGCGCAGGTCGCGGCGGAACTGGGCCTGCCGGTGATCGAGGCCTCCCGCGTGGACGCCGAGGTCACCGCCCGGATCGCTGCGCTCGACGTCGACCTCGGCGTGATCGTCGCCTACGGCGCGCTGCTGCGCCGCCCGGCCCTCGACGCGCCCCGCCTCGGCTGGGTCAACCTGCACTTCTCCGACCTGCCGGCGTACCGCGGCGCCGCCCCCGTGCAGCGTGCGGTGATGGCCGGCGACACCACCACCGCGGCCACCGTCTTCCAGCTGGTCGAGGCCCTGGACGCCGGTCCGGTCTACGCGTCCGAGCCGTTCACCATCGACCCGGAGGCCACCTCCGGCCAGGTCCTCGCCGCGATGGCGGAGACCGGCGCCGACGTGGTGGTCCGGGTCGTCGACGCCCTCGCCGCGGGCACGGCGACGGCGACCGAGCAGGTCGGATCGCCGACGACGGCCCCGAAACTGACGCTCGAGGACGGCCGCACCGACTTCACCGCCCCGGCATCCGTGGTGCACGCCCGGCTCCGCGGCGTCACCCCGGAACCGGGCGCGTTCGCGCACCTCGGCGAGACCCGGGTGAAGCTGCTGCGGACGCACCGGCTCGCGACGCACGACGGCCGCCCGGGAGGCTCGGGGGACACCGCCCCGCACCTCGCCCCCGGTGCGCTCCGGCTCGTGGACGGTGCCCTGCTGGTCGGGACGGCGGACGAACCGCTCGTGCTGACCGAGGTGCAGCCGGCCGGCAAGAAGGCGATGGACGCCGCGGCCTGGGCCCGAGGGCTCGGACCGCTCGACGGGAAGGTGCTCGCATGAGCGCGGAACACGATCGCGGCCAGCGCGGCCAGCGCGGCCAGCGCGGCGGGAGCGGCGGTGGCCAGCGCGGTGGCGGTGCCGGCCAGCGCGGCGCCGGCGTCGGGCGGACCGGCGGACGACCCGGGGGCCGGCCGCGGGAGCCCCGTCAGGTCAGCGCCCGGCGTGTGGCGTTCGACGTCCTGCGCGCCGTCCAGGTCGACGACGCCTACGCGAACCTGCTCCTGCCGACGCGCATCCGCCGTGCCGGGCTCAGCGCCCGCGACGCCGGCTTCGCCACCGAGCTGACCTACGGCACGATCCGGATGATCGGCCGTTACGACGTGGTCGTCGCCGTCGCGTCCGGGCGCCGGGCGGACCTCATCGAGGCCGACGTGCTCGACGTGATGCGCCTCGGCGTGCACCAGCTCCTCGGCATGCGGACCCCGACGCACGCCGCGGTCTCCGCCACGGTCGAGCTCGCCCGCGAGGTCGGCGTCGCCCGCGCCACCGGCTTCGTGAACGCCGTGATGCGGAAGGTCGCCGGCAAGACCCCGGAAGAGTGGGACGCCCTCGTGACGGCCGGCCTCGGCGGCGAGGCCCTCCTCGCGACGCGCTGGTCGCACCCGGTCTGGGTCGTCTCCGCGCTCCGGGACGCCCTGGCCGCGGAACGGTCCCGTGACGAACTCGTCGCGCTCCTCGCCGCCGACAACGAGGCACCGCGCGTCCAGCTCGCCGCGCTGCCCGGTGTCGCCACGGCGGAGGACGTCGAGCAGGCGACCACGCGCACGACGGTGGACGACGACGTGGCGGGGGACGAGTCTCCCGTCGGTCCGGCCAGCGACGACGCCGACGCGGCCGACCAGCCCGACCACGACCAGCCCGACCGCGACGGCGACAGCGCTACGGAGCCCGCTTCACCCGCGCCCGACCTGCCGGTCTCGCCCGTCGGCATCCGCGGCGTCACCGGTGACCCGGCGCGCGTCCCCGGCGTCGCCGCCGGCCGTCTCCGCGTGCAGGACGAGGGGTCCCAGCTCGCGGCCCTCGCACTGTCGCGATCGTCCGAGGTGCACGCCGGCGAACGCTGGCTGGACCTGTGCGCCGGCCCCGGTGGCAAGGCCGCGCTCCTCGCCGCCGAGGCCGCGCAGGCCGGTGCCACCCTCACCGCCAACGAGCTCGTCCCGGCCCGGGTGGGACTGGTCCGGGAGGCCCTCCGCGACTTCCGCGACACCGTCACCGTGGTCGAAGGCGACGGCCGCCGCTACGGCCATGACGGTGCGGGTGTCACCTACGACCGCATCCTGCTCGACGCGCCCTGCACCGGGCTCGGCGCGCTCCGTCGGCGTCCGGAGGCCCGCTGGCGGAAGCAACCGGAGGACGTCGCCGAACTGGCGGTCCTGCAGGAGGAACTGCTCGAGGCGGCGGTCCGGGTGCTCGCCCCGGGCGGCACGCTGGCGTACGTGACGTGCTCGCCGCACCTGGCCGAGACGCGCGGTCAGGTCGACGCCCTGATGCGCCGCCACGGCGACCTGCTCGAGCAGCTCGACACCGCCTCGGTGGTCCGCTCGGTGGCGGCCCGCGACCCGCAGGTGGCGGACGGCCGGACGGTGCAGCTCTGGCCGCACCGGATCGGCACCGATGCGATGTTCATCGCGCTGTTCCGTCGGACGGCCTGACCGCCGGGTCGTCCGACCACCGACGGTCCGACGGCCGGCCCGGCGCCGGCCGGTAGGCTCGTCGGGTGACGATCCGCATCTCGCCGAGCATCCTGTCCGCCGACTTCGCGAACCTCGAGCGCGAACTGCACCGCATCGAGACCGCCGACATGGTGCACGTCGACGTGATGGACAACCACTTCGTGCCGAACCTGACGCTCGGCCTGCCGATCGTCCAGCGCCTGCAGCAGGTGTCGCCGGTGCCGCTCGACGTGCACCTGATGATCACCGACGCGGACACCGAGGCACCGAAGTACGCCGAGACCGGGGCATCGAGCGTCACCTTCCACTTCGAGGCGGCGACCGACCCGGTGGCGACCGCCGCGGCGATCCGGTCGAACGGGGCCCGCGCCGCCGTCGCCGTGAAGCCCGGCACCCCGGTCACCCAGGTGCTGCACCACCTCGACGCCTACGACATGATCCTGCTCATGACCGTCGAACCCGGGTTCGGTGGGCAGGCGTTCATGACCTCGGTGATGCCGAAGCTCGCCGACGCCCGGGCCGCGGTCGACGCGTCGGGACTCGACGTCTGGCTCGAGGTCGACGGCGGCATCGCGGTCGACACCGTGCCCGAGGCGGTCCGGAGCGGCGCCGACACCCTGGTCGCCGGCTCCGCGGTCTACGGCGGCGAGCCGGCCGCGCGCATCACCGAACTCCGAGCGGCGGCGCAGCGGGCCCTCGCGGACCGGTAGCCTGAAGGAGTGAAGACGTTCGACGACCTGTTCGCGGAGCTGACCGAGAAGGCGCGCACGCGCCCGGACGGCTCCGGCACCGTCGCCGAACTGGATGCCGGCGTGCACCAGATCGGCAAGAAGATCGTGGAGGAAGCCGCCGAGGTCTGGATGGCGGCCGAGTACGAGGGCGACGAGCGCACCTCGGAGGAGATCTCGCAGCTCGTGTACCACCTGCAGGTCCTCATGATCGCGAAGGGCCTGACCCCGGCGGACATCTGGCGACATCTGTAGGGAGCGCGTCACCCCGCGCACCGCAGACCCGTCACCGACACCACCTCCAGGAAGCAGACCTGATGCTCCGCATCGCCGTGCCCAACAAGGGCTCACTGTCCGAGACCGCCTCCGAGATGCTGCGGGAGGCCGGGTACGCCGGTCGCCGTGACCCGAAGGCGCTGCACCTCATCGACGAGCGCAACGGGGTGGAGTTCTTCTTCCTCCGCCCGCGCGACATCGCCACCTACGTCGGCTCCGGCGCACTCGACGTCGGCATCACCGGCCGCGACCTGCTGCTCGACTCCGGCTCCACCGCGCACGAGGTCGACGCGCTCGGCTTCGCGGACTCCACCTTCCGGTTCGCCGGCGCGCCGGGTCGGTACAGCACGCTGCAGGACCTCGAGGGCGTCCGCGTCGCGACGAGCTACCCCCGCCTGGTCGGGGAGTTCCTCGCGCAGCACGGCGTCACCGCCACCCTGGTCAAGCTCGACGGCGCGGTCGAGAGCGCCGTCCGGCTCGGGGTCGCCGACGCCGTCGCCGACGTCGTCTCCACCGGCAGCACGCTCCGCGCCGCCGGGCTGGAGATCTTCGGCCCGGTCATCCTCGAGTCCACCGCGGTGCTCATCACCACCGACGAGACGATCGCCGGCATCGACGTGCTCCGCCGCCGGCTGCAGGGCGTCCTGGTCGCCCGCGGGTACGTCATGCTCGACTACGACATCCCGTCCGCCCTGCTCGAGCAGGCGACCGCGATCGCGTCGGGCATCGAGTCCCCGACGGTCTCGCCGTTGCACGACCGCGACTGGTCGGCCGTCCGCGTGATGATCCCGCGCGACGACGCCAACCTCATCATGGACGCGCTCTACGACCTCGGCGCCCGGGCGATCCTGGTCAGCCCGATCCACGCCGCACGCCTGTGACCGCCGCTCCCGCGGGCGCCACCGCCCTGGGCGGCGTCTCGGTCCGCGTCATCCCGTGCCTCGACGTCTCGGGCGGCCGTGTCGTCAAGGGCGTCAACTTCCTCGACCTGCAGGACGCCGGAGACCCGGTCGAGCTCGCCGCGCGCTACTACGAGCAGGGCGCCGACGAGCTGACGTTCCTCGACGTCGGCGCCACGGTCGAGAACCGCGCCACGATGTGGGACACCGTCACCCGCACCGCCGAGCAGGTCTTCATCCCGCTCACGGTCGGCGGCGGGGTCCGCAGCGTCGACGACGTCGCCCGGCTGCAGCAGTGCGGCGCGGACAAGATCGGCGTCAACAGCGCCGCGATCGCCCGGCCCGAGCTGGTCTCCGAGATCGCCGACCGGTTCGGCGCACAGGCCGTCGTCCTGTCGCTCGACGTCAAGCGCTCCGACCGGATGCCGTCCGGCTTCGTGGTCACGACGCACGGCGGCCGCACCGAGACCGACATCGACGCCATCGCCTGGGCACACGACGCCGTCGAGCGCGGTGCGGGGGAGCTCCTCGTCAACTCGATCGACGCCGACGGCACGAAGAACGGCTTCGACCTCGAGCTCGTCGCCGCGGTCCGTGCGGTGTCCTCGGTGCCGGTCATCGCCTCGGGAGGCGCGGGGCACGTCGACCACTTCGCCCCCGCCGTCGACGCCGGTGCGGACGCGGTCCTCGCCGCGAGCGTCTTCCACCGCGGCGAGATGACCGTGGGCGACGTCAAGGACGCGCTGCGCGCCACCGGCCACGTCGTCCGCTGACGCCGTCCCGGCAAGCCGGGTCGGGCCTCCCGTCCGGCGTGCCCGTCCGCAGCCAGCGCGCCGGGCGGGGCCGTAGGCTGGTGCCCTCATGACCGACAGCACCAGCACCAGCACCGAAGCGGTCCTCGACCGTGCGCGCTTCGGTGCGGACGGACTGCTCCCCGCCATCGTGCAGGAGGAATCGTCGAAGGACGTCCTCATGCTCGGGTACATGGACCGGGAAGCCCTCCGCCGCACCCTGACCGAGGGCCGGGTGACCTTCTGGTCGCGGTCCCGGAGCGAGTACTGGCGCAAGGGCGACACGTCCGGCCATGCCCAGTACGTCCGCGCCGCCGCCCTGGACTGCGACGACGACACGCTCCTCGTCACGGTGCACCAGGTCGGTGCCGCGTGTCACACCGGGGCCCACCGGTGCTTCGACGTCGATCCGCTCGACCCGGTGACGGCGTCGGCGCCCGACACGGTGGAGGCCTCCGCTCCCGGCACGGCGACGGGCGGTGTCGCACGATGAGCGACTCGCCCCGCACCACACTCCGCGACGACTTCGACGGGCTCGTCCGCGAGGGCCACCGCGTGGTCCCCGTCGTCCGCGCGCTCTTCGCCGACAGCGAGACCCCCGTCGGCGTCTACCGGAAGCTCGCCGACGGTCGCGCCGGCTCGTTCCTCCTCGAGTCCGCCGGGCAGGGCGGGCTCTGGTCGCGCTGGTCCTTCGTCGGCGTCCGCAGCTTCGGTGTCCTCACCCAGGACGGCGACCGTGCCGCCTGGATCGACACCGGGATCTCCGCGGAGCGCGCCGTCGGGTCCCTCGACGGGCAACCGCTCGAGGTCCTGGCGCGACTCCACGAGCGCTGGGCGACGCCCCGCGTCCCCGGTCTGCCGCCGCTCGTCGGCGGCACCGTGGGCTTCATCGGGTGGGAGGCCGTGCGGCAGCTCGAACACCTGCCGGACGCGCCGCCGGCCGACTTCGACGTGCCCGGACAGGCGCTCTCGTTCGTGTCGGAGCTCGCCGCCCTCGACCACCGCACCGGGCTCGTGCTGCTGGTCGCGACGGCACTGAACGACGGCACCGACGACGCCGACACCCTGTGGTCGGACGCGCAGGCCCGACTCGACCGGATGCAGGCCGACCTGGTGCAGCCGAGCATCGCGACCGTCGCCGAGGCGTTCGACATCGCCGAGCCGACCGCCCGCTCCCGGTCCACCCCGGAGGAGTACGCGGCGTCGATCGAGCGGTCGAAGCAGTTCATCCGCGACGGCGACGTGTTCCAGGTCGTCATCTCGCAGCGGTTCGACCACGACGTGACGGCCGACCCGCTGGACGTCTACCGGGTCCTCCGCACGCTGAACCCGAGCCCCTACATGTACTTCCTGTCCCTCGAGGGACGCGACGGCCAACCGTTCTGGATCGTCGGCGCCTCGCCGGAGGCCCTGGTGAAGGTGCAGGACGGTCGGGCGATGACGCACCCGATCGCCGGCTCCCGGCCGCGCGGCGCCACCACGGAAGAGGACGTCCGACTCGGTGACGAGCTGCTGGCGGACCCGAAGGAACGCGCCGAGCACCTGATGCTCGTCGACCTCGCCCGCAACGACCTGCAGAAGGTGTGCGAGCCGGGCACCGTCGCCGTGACTGAGTTCATGACGGTCGAGCGGTTCAGCCACATCATGCACCTGGTGTCCAGCGTCGAGGGCGCGATCCGCCCGGGGATGTCCGCCATCGACGTGTTCCGCGCGACCTTCCCGGCCGGCACGCTCTCCGGAGCGCCGAAGCCGCGTGCGCTGCAGATCATCGACGAGCTCGAGCCCGCGAAGCGGGGGGCGTACGCGGGGGTGGTCGGTTACTTCGACTTCGCCGGGGACGCCGACGTCGCGATCGCGATCCGCACCGCCCTCATCCAGGACGGCGTCGCCCGCGTGCAGGCCGGCGCCGGACTGGTCGCGGACTCGGACCCGATGAGCGAGCACCTCGAGTCCGTCAACAAGGCCGCTGCTCCGTTGCGTGCCGTGGCGACCGCCAACCGGATGACCGTGGTCACCCCGTGAAGCGTTCCCGCCCACTCGTCGTCGTCATCGGGCTGCTGGTCGCCGGGCTCGTGATGCTCTCGTGGACGCAGACCTGGTTCACCGTGCACCTCGACCACACCGCGGCCGTCGTCAAGACCGTCGACGCGGACGGCGCCACCGTCGTCCCGCAGTACACGGCCGTCGCGATCGCCAGCCTCGCGCTGTTCCTCGCCATGACCATCGCCGGGCGCGTGGTCCGGGTCGTGCTCGCGGTCGTGCAGGTCCTGCTCGGGGTGGCCGTCGTCGTCTCGGGTGTGACCGCCCTGTCCGACCCGGTCGCCGCCGCACAGAGCGCCATCGGCTCGGTGGCCGGAGTCAGTGACGTCGGCGCGGTCCGACGGGTCGTCACCGGCGTCGACGTCAGCCTCTGGCCGGTCGTCGGGATCATCGGCGGGGTCCTCGCCGCGCTCCTCGGTGTCGCGGTGCTGTTCCTGCAGCGGTCCTGGCCCGGTCCGAGCCGGAAGTACGGCGACGCCGCCACGCCCGGGTCCGCCACCGCCGCCGGGGGTCCGGCGTCCGGCGCGGACGCCGTCCGACGACCCGTCGTCCGCGATGCGGTGGTCGACTGGGACGACCTCAGCGCCGGTGTCGACCCGACCGCGGGGGACGCCGCCGCCGGGCAGCCCGACACCCTGGACACGGTAGGATCGACGGAGCGCCGCCCGACCGGTGGCGCCAGCGACAACGAGGAGCACCGTGAGCAACACTGAGCCCGCAGAACTCGGCGAAGGCCACTCGCCGGCGGCCTGGACGGCCGTCGTCATCATGCTGATCGGCTTCGCCGCCGGAACGCTGTGCTTCTGGTTCGACCTCGCCTGGGGTGTGTGGGCGTCTGCCGCCGTCGTCGTGATCGGCCTGATCGTGGGCTTCGCGATGGGCAAGGCCGGCTACGGCGTGAACGGACCGAAGTACGTCACCAAGCACCACGGCGGCTGAGCGCATGTCGGCTGCAACCCCGAACGGAACGCCCGCGCCGACCCCGTCCGTCCCCGGTACGAACCTGCTGCAGAGCCTGGTCGCCGGGGCGCTCGAGGACGCGGCCGCTCGTCGGCTCGACCGTCCGTACGCGGACGTCGAACGCGACCTCGACCGGGTGGCCTCGCCGCTCGACGCGCTCGAGTTCCTGGCCCCCGGCGACCGGGTGAAGATCCTCGCAGAGGTCAAGCGGGCGAGCCCGTCCCGTGGCGCGATGGCCACCATCGCCGACCCGGCAGCCCTCGCCGCGGACTACGAGCGCGGCGGCGCCTCGGCGATCAGCGTCCTGACCGAGGGCCGCAAGTTCCTCGGCAGCCTGGCCGACCTCGAAGCCGTCAAGGCGCGCGTCGGGGTGCCGGTGCTCCGCAAGGACTTCATCGCCGACCCGTACCAGGTCGTCGAAGCGCGTGCGGCCGGGGCGGACATCGTGCTGCTGATCGTCGCGGCACTCGACCAGCCGACCCTCGTGCAGCTCCACGGCCTGGCCGAGGAGCTCGGCATGCGCGTCCTGGTCGAGGCGCACTCCGCCGACGAGGTCTCCCGTGGCCTCGACGCCGGTGCGCGCATCCTCGGGGTGAACGCCCGCGACCTCACCGACTTCTCGCTCGACCGTGACCTCTTCGGGTCCCTGGCCGACCGCATCCCCGACGGGGTCGTCCGCGTGGCCGAGTCCGCCGTGAAGACCCCTGCCGACGTCGCCCACTACCGGTCCGCCGGTGCCGACGTCGTCCTCGTCGGGGAAGCGCTGGTCACCGGCGCCGACCCCGCCGCCACGCTCGCGTCGTTCATCGACGGCTGACAACCCGTCCGGTGCAGACCGGACTCCTTGGAGCACCACCGTGACCTCACTCCGTGACCTGCAAGGCCCCTACTTCGGCGACTTCGGCGGGCGGTTCGTCCCCGAGTCGCTCGTCCTGGCGCTCGACGAGCTCGAGACCGCGTTCCGGACCGCGTGGGCGGACCCGTCCTTCCGCGAGGAACTGGACACCCTCCAGCGCGACTACACCGGCCGCCCCTCGATCATCACCGAGGTGCCGCGGTTCGCGAAGCACGCCGGTGGTGCCCGGATCATCCTCAAGCGCGAGGACCTGAACCACACCGGTTCGCACAAGATCAACAACGTGCTCGGGCAGGCGCTCGTCGCCCGCCGCCTCGGCAAGACCCGGTTGATCGCGGAGACCGGAGCCGGCCAGCACGGTGTCGCCACCGCGACCGCGGCTGCCCTGTTCGGCATGGACTGCGTCGTGTACATGGGTGCCGTCGACACCGAGCGCCAGGCACTCAACGTCGCCCGGATGCGTCTGCTCGGCGCCGAGGTCATCCCGGTCGAGACCGGTTCCCGCACCCTGAAGGACGCCATCAACGACGCCCTCCGCGACTGGGTGGCGAACGTCGAGTCCACCCACTACCTGCTGGGCACCGTCGCCGGTCCGCACCCCTTCCCGGAGATGGTCCGCCAGTTCCACAAGGTGATCGGCGAAGAAGCCCGGCAGCAGGTGCTCGACCGCGTCGGACGCCTGCCGGACGCGGTCGCCGCGTGCGTCGGTGGCGGGTCGAACGCGATGGGCATCTTCGAGGCGTTCCTCGACGACGAGTCGGTCCGTCTGCACGGCTTCGAAGCGGGCGGTGACGGCGTCGAGACCGGTCGGCACGCGGCCAGCATCACGCTCGGCCGCGAAGGCGTGCTGCAGGGTGCCAAGTCCTACCTGATGCAGGACGAGGACGGCCAGACCATCGAGAGCCACAGCATCTCCGCCGGGCTCGACTACCCGAGCGTCGGTCCGGAGCACGCGTACCTGGCGTCGATCGGGCGGGCGAAGTACGAGCCGATCACGGACACCGAGGCGATGGAGGCCTTCCGGCTGATGAGCCGGACCGAGGGCATCATCCCGGCGATCGAGTCCTCGCACGCCCTCGCCGGCGCGATCAAGCTCGGCAAGGAACTCGGGCCCGAGGGCGTCATCCTCGTGAACCTGTCCGGTCGTGGCGACAAGGACGTGGCCTCGGCCAGCCGGTACTTCGGCATCCTCGACGAGACGGCGGTCCAGTCGTGAGCACGAACAGGACCGTCGCCGAGACGATCGACCACGCCAACGCCGAGCGCGCCGGGGCCGTCGTCGGCTACCTGCCCGCTGGCTACCCCGACCTGCAGACCAGCGTGGACGCCGCCGTCGCCCTCGCCGAGAACGGCGTCGACGTCATCGAGCTCGGCCTGCCGTACTCCGACCCCGTCATGGACGGCCCCGTCATCCAGCGGGCGGCGGAGGAGAGCCTGGCCAACGGCTTCAAGGTCGCCCAGGTGTTCGACGCCGTCAACGCGATCACCGAGCGCGTCGACGTGCCGGTCCTCGTGATGACCTACTGGAACCCGGTGCTGCGCTACGGCGTCGAACGGTTCGCCGACGACCTGGTCGCCGCCGGTGCCGCCGGTCTCATCACGCCGGACCTCATCCCCGACGAGGGCCAGCAGTGGATCGACGCCTCCGAGCGCACCGGGCTCGACCGGGTGTTCCTCGCTGCGCCGTCCTCGACCGACACCCGGATGCGTCAGGCCGTCGATCGCAGCCGAGGGTTCGTGTACGCGGTCTCGACGATGGGCGTCACCGGTGCCCGGGTGGGCGTCGACACGGCAGCCCGCACGGTGGTCTCGCGCCTGCGCGACGCCGGCGTCCAGCGCACCTGTGTCGGCCTCGGGATATCCACCGCCGACCAGGTCGCCGAGGTGCTCGAGTACGCCGACGGGGCGATCATCGGCTCGGCGTTCGTCCGTGCCCTCGCCGACCTCGGCGTGACCGGGGTGGCCGACCGCGCCGCCGACCTGTCGTCCGGCGCAGCACGGCGCTGACCCGCGCTACAGTGATCCGGGCCGACCGGGCCCGGAGGCCCGCAACGCACGGGGCCGCCAGCCCCACCGGCTGACCAGCTCCACACGTGAAAGGCGACAGTCGCACATGCCCCTCCTGAGCATCCCGAGCCCGAGCACGGCCTGGCAGTACTTCGACCTGACCGCGTGGCTGCACGACACGTTCAACGTGACGCTGCCGCTCGACTTCCGGATCCACGCGTACGCGATCTGCATCCTGATCGGGATCGTCATCTGCGTGCTGCTCACGAACAACCGGCTGAACGCCCGCGGCGCCGAGCGCTGGATCATCATCGACATCGCGATCTGGGCGGTGCCGGCGGGCATCATCGGCGGTCGCCTGTTCCACGTCTTCTCGCACGTCAGCGACTACTTCGGCCCGGGCATCGACCCGTTCTCGATCTTCTACATCTGGGAGGGCGGGCTCGCCATCTTCGGGGCGTTGATCCTCGGGTCGGTCGGCGCCTGGATCGGCTGCCGCATGGCGGGTCTCCGCTTCTCGGCCTTCATCGACGCCGCCGCTCCCGGTGTGCTCCTCGCCCAGGCGGCCGGTCGTCTCGGCAACTACTTCAACCACGAGCTCTTCGGCATGCCGACGAGCCTGCCGTGGGGTCTGCAGATCGAAGCCACCAACCCGGCGTACCCGAAGGGCCTGCCGGAGGGCGTGCTGTTCCACCCGACGTTCCTGTACGAGATCATCTGGAACGTCGTCGGCGCCGTGCTGATCCTGCTGCTCGACCGCCGCTTCCGCCTGCAGTGGGGCCGCGTCATGGCGCTCTACCTGGTCTGGTACGGCCTGGGCCGCTCGGTGCTCGAGTCCATCCGCGTCGACACGAGCGAGACCTTCGCCGGCATCCGCACCAACGTCTGGATGTCCTTCGCCGCGATCCTGCTCGGCATCATCATCTTCGCGATCCAGACCCGACGACACGTCGGCAAGGAGCCGAGCCCGTACCTGCCGGGTCGCGAGCCTCGCTCGAAGTCCGATGTAGACTCGGACGACACCTACTCGGAGCACGACACCACCACCGGTGTCGCCGATCCGGAGCCGGTCGCCGCCGTCGCCGACCGACACTGAGGTCCCCAGCCTCTCCCGAACGCAGCACCACACCGCGCTTGCGGTCCGCCACAAGCGGACCCCACTCCTCGCACGCCGTCAGGGCACAGCCTGACGGCGAGCACGGGCACCAGTCCCGCCCGCTCGGGCGGAACGCACCACCGGGCCATCGCTGTCCCTGTTCCACTTCCTCGTGAGGACGGTTCCCCATGGCGCTCCTGCCACCCCAGCCCTCTGCAGTCCCGAACGGCGCGTCAGCCCCGTCCGGGCTCCGCTCGCCGCACCGACGGTTCTCCGCGATCCCCGACGCCGCCGGCATGTACGACCCGGCGAACGAGAAGGACGCCTGCGGTCTCGCCATGGTGGCGACGCTCCGCGGGACGCCCGGGCACGACATCGTCGACGCCGCCCTCGGCGCGCTCCGCAACCTCGAGCACCGCGGTGCGGTCGGGTCCGACGCCGGGACCGGTGACGGCGCCGGCATCCTCTGCCAGGTGCCGGACGCGTTCTTCCGCGACGTGGTCGACTTCGACCTGCCGGACGCCGGGCAGTACGCCGTGGGCACCGCCTACCTGCCGCTCGACGCCGACGCGCGCGCGGACGCCAAGGCCGCGGTCGAGCAGCTCGCCGTCGCCGAGGGGCTCCGTGTCCTGGGCTGGCGCGAGGTGCCGGTCCGGCCCGAGGTCCTCGGCACGCTCGCCCGCGCCGCGATGCCCGCCTTCGAGCAGGTCTTCGTCGCGTCGACCCACCACGACGAGCACGGTGCGCTCCGCTCGGGCATCGAACTCGACCGCCAGGCCTTCCGACTTCGGAAGCGCGCGGAACAGGGCACTGAGCTGTACTTCATGTCGCTGTCCAGCCGCACCATGGTCTACAAGGGCATGGTCACGACGCTGCAGCTCGAGCCCTTCTACCCGGACCTCAGCGACGAGCGCTTCGCGTCCCGCCTGGCCATCGTGCACTCGCGGTACTCCACGAACACGTTCCCGTCGTGGCCGCTCGCGCAGCCGTTCCGCTCGCTCGCGCACAACGGCGAGATCAACACCGTCCGCGGCAACCGCAACTGGATGCGAGCGCGGCAGTCGCAGCTCGAGAGCGAACTGCTCGGTGACATGGCGCCGCTGCTGCCGATCGTCAGCCCCGGTGCGAGCGACTCGGCCTCGTTCGACGAGGTCCTGGAACTCCTGACGCTGACCGGCCGGTCCTTGCCGCACGCGATGTCGATGATGGTGCCCGAGGCCTGGGAGAACCAGACCGACATGGACCCCGAGCTCCGGGCGTTCTACGAGTACCACTCGATGCTCATGGAGCCGTGGGACGGCCCGGCCGCGATCACCTTCACCGACGGCACGCTCGTCGGCGCGACGCTCGACCGCAACGGGCTGCGTCCCGGTCGCTTCCTGGTCACCGACGACGGCCTCATCGTGATGGGCAGCGAGACCGGTGTCATCGACGTGCCCGCCGCGAAGGTCGTCCGCAAGGGGCGTCTCCGTCCGGGCCGGATGTTCCTGGTGGACACCGAGAACGGCCGGATCATCGAGGACGACGAGGTCAAGCGCGACCTGGCGACCTCGGGCCCGTGGACCGAGTGGCTCGAGTCCGGCCGCATCAACCTCAACGACCTGCCGGATCGCGAGCACATCGTGCACACCCCGGCCTCGGTCACCCGTCGTCAGCGGGCGTTCGGGTACACCGAGGAGGAGGTCCGTGTCCTGCTGCGTCCGATGGCGCAGACCGGGGCCGAGCCGCTCGGTGCGATGGGCTCCGACACCCCGATCGCGGTGCTGTCGCAGCGCCCGCGCCTGCTGTTCGACTACTTCACGCAGCAGTTCGCGCAGGTCACCAACCCGCCGCTCGACTCGATCCGCGAGCAGGTCATCACGTCGATGGGTCTCGGTCTCGGGCCGGAGCGCAACCTCCTGAGCGCCGGACCCGAGCACGCGAAGCAGATCGTCCTCGACTTCCCGGTGATCGACAACGACGAGCTGGCGAAGGTCCAGCACTTCGAGACGGCGTCCGGTCGGCACCTGAGCGTGACGATCCGTGGGCTCTACCGGGTCGACGCCGGCGAGACGGCGATGGAGCAGCGCCTCCAGGCCGTCTGTGACGAGGTCGACGCGGCCATCGAGTCGGGGAAGCAGTTCATCGTCCTGTCGGACCGCGACGGCAACGCCGAGAGCGCGCCGATCCCGAGCCTGCTGCTGCTCGCCGCCGTGCACCACCACCTGATCCGCACCGAGCAGCGCATGAAGGTCGGCCTGATCGTCGAGGCCGGCGACGTGCGCGAGGTGCACCACGTGGCGACCCTGATCGGGTACGGCGCTTCGGCGATCAACCCGTACCTGGCGATGGAGACGTGCGAGAACCTCGTGCGCTCCGGCATGATCACCGGGCTCACCCCGGAGCAGGCCGTCAAGAACGTCATCAAGGCGCTCGGCAAGGGCGTCCTGAAGATCATGTCGAAGATGGGCATCTCCACGGTGTCGAGCTACGCCGGCGCGCAGGCGTTCGAGGCGGTCGGGCTCAGCCAGGAGTTCGTCGACCGGTACTTCACCGGCACGTCGTCGATCCTCGGCGGGGTCGGCGTCGACGTGATCGCGGCCGAGAACGCCGAACGTCACGCCCAGGCGTACCCGCAGGACGGCGCGGTGCTCTCCCACGAGCGTCTGCAGACCGGCGGCGAGTACCAGTGGCGCCGCGAAGGACCGCCGCACCTGTTCAACCCGGACACCGTCTTCCGCCTGCAGCACGCCACCCGTGCCCGCCGGTACGACGTGTTCCGCGAGTACTCGAAGGCGGTCGACGACCAGTCCGAGCAGCTGATGACGCTGCGCGGCCTGTTCGGCTTCACCGCGGGCGACCGCACCCCGGTGCCGCTGGACGAGGTCGAGCCGATCGCCGAGATCGTGAAGCGCTTCAACACCGGTGCGATGTCCTACGGGTCCATCTCACAGGAGGCGCACGAGACCCTCGCGATCGCGATGAACCGTCTCGGTGCGCGGTCGAACACGGGCGAGGGCGGCGAGGACGTCGAGCGACTGCTCGACCCCGAGCGGCGCAGCGCGATCAAGCAGGTCGCCTCCGGGCGGTTCGGCGTGACGAGCATGTACCTCACGCACGCCACCGACATCCAGCTGAAGATGGCGCAGGGCGCGAAGCCCGGCGAGGGTGGTCAGCTGCCCCCGCAGAAGGTGTACCCGTGGGTCGCCCGCACCCGCCACGCCACCGCGGGCGTCGGCCTCATCTCGCCGCCGCCGCACCACGACATCTACTCCATCGAGGACCTCAAGCAGCTGATCTTCGACGTCAAGCGCGCCAACCCCTCGGCCCGCGTGCACGTCAAGCTCGTCAGCCAGTCCGGCATCGGCGCGGTCGCAGCCGGCGTGACGAAGGCCCTGGCCGACGTGGTGCTCGTCTCCGGTCACGACGGGGGCACCGGCGCCAGCCCGCTGAACTCCTTGAAGCACGCCGGCACACCATGGGAGATCGGTCTCGCCGAGACGCAGCAAACGCTCATGCTCAACGGCATGCGCGACCGCGTCACGGTGCAGGTCGACGGGCAGATGAAGACCGGTCGCGACGTCGTCGTGGCCGCCCTGCTCGGCGCCGAGGAGTACGGCTTCGCCACCGCCCCGCTGGTGGTCGAGGGCTGCATCCTGATGCGCGTCTGCCACCTCGACACCTGCCCGGTGGGCGTCGCGACGCAGAACCCGGAGCTCCGCAAGCGCTTCTCCGGCAAGCCGGAGTTCGTCGTGAACTTCTTCGAGTTCATCGCGCAGGAGGTCCGCGAGCTCCTCGCCGAGCTCGGCTTCCGCAGCCTCGACGAGGCGATCGGTCACGCCGACGCCCTCGACGTCGACCGCGCGGTGGAGCACTGGAAGGCTTCGGGGCTCGACCTCGCGCCGGTGCTCAAGGGACCGGAGTTCGCCCCCGACGAGCCGCGCAGCCGCCGCCGGGCCCAGGACCACGAGCTCGAGCAGCACTTCGACGTTCGACTCATCGCCGAGGCGTCCGACGTGCTCGAGCACGGCGGCACGCTGACGCTCGACCTGCCGATCCGCAACACGGAGCGCGCGGTCGGCACGATGCTCGGGCACGAGGTCACCCTCCGGCACGGCGAGCACGGCCTGCCGACCGGCTCGATCGACATCACGCTGCGTGGGTCGGCCGGCCAGTCGCTCGGCGCGTTCCTGCCGGCGGGCATCACGCTCCGTCTGATCGGCGACAGCAACGACTACGTCGGCAAGGGCCTGTCCGGTGGCGAGATCGTCGTCCGTCCGGCGGAGGACGTCGGGTTCGACCCGGCCGAGAACGTCATCGCCGGCAACGTCATCGGCTACGGCGCGACCCAGGGCAGCATGTTCATCCGCGGCATCGTGGGGGAGCGCTTCCTGGTCCGCAACTCCGGCGCGACCGCGGTCGTCGAGGGCGTGGGCGACCACGCGCTCGAGTACATGACCGGTGGGCTCGCGCTCATCCTCGGCGAGACCGGCCGGAACCTCGGCGCCGGCATGTCGGGAGGCACGGCGTACGTCCGCGGGCTCCGGCACGAACTCGTCAACACCGACGCGCTGGCCTCCGGCGAGCTCCGCCTGGAGCCGCTGGACAGCGCCGACGTGGAGATCGTCACCGACCTGCTCCGCCGGCACGCCGACGAGACCGGTTCGACGATCGCCGCCGGTCTGCTCGACTCGGGCGACCTGTCCGAGTTCGTCAAGGTGCTGCCGCGCGACTACGCGGCCGTGCTCGAGTTGCGTCGCCAGGCCGTCGACGAGGGCCTCGACCCGGACGGCACCGTCGTCTGGAACCGCATCCTGGAGGTCACCGGTGGCTGACCGCACTCGCTCTCCCCACTCCCGCTCGACCCGCTCGACCCGCACCCAGGAGGTGACCCGTGGCTGACCCCAAGGGGTTCCTGAAGGTCCAGGAACGTGAACTGCCGCCCCGCCGCCCCGTGCCGGTCCGCCTCATGGACTGGAAAGAGGTCTACGAGCAGCAGGAGTCCGGTGCGCTGAAGCGTCAGGCCGGTCGTTGCATGGACTGTGGCGTGCCGTTCTGCCACCAGGGGTGCCCGCTCGGCAACCTGATCCCGGAGTGGAACGACCTCACCTGGCGCGGCGAGGGTCGTCAGGCCATCGAGCGGCTACACGCGACGAACAACTTCCCGGAGTTCACCGGTCGCCTCTGCCCGGCCCCGTGTGAGGCCTCCTGCGTGCTGGGGATCAACCAGCCGCCGGTGACCATCAAGCAGGTCGAGGTGTCGATCATCGACGACGCGTTCCAGAACGGGTGGGTCACCCCGCACCCGCCGGAGCGCCTGACGGGCAAGACCGTCGCCGTCGTCGGGTCCGGTCCTGCCGGCCTGGCCGCCGCGCAGCAGCTCACCCGTGCCGGCCACACCGTCGCCGTCTACGAGCGTGACGACCGCATCGGTGGGCTGCTCCGCTACGGGATCCCGGACTTCAAGATGGAGAAGCGGCAGATCGACGCCCGCCTCGCCCAGATGCAGGCCGAGGGCACCCGCTTCCGCGCCGGCGTCGAGATCGGCCGGGACATCACCTGGGACGACCTGAAGTCCCGCTACGACGCGGTCGTCGTCGCCACCGGCGCCACGGTGCCGCGCGACCTGCCGATCCCGGGCCGCGATCTCTCCGGCGTGCACTTCGCGATGGACTACCTCGTCCAGCAGAACCGCGCGAACGCCGGCACGGTCGTCGACAACCAGATCAGCGCCGAGGGCAAGCACGTCGTCGTGATCGGCGGCGGTGACACCGGTGCGGACTGCATCGGCACCGCCCACCGGCAGGGCGCGCTCAGCGTGACGAACCTGGCGATCGGCAACCAGCCGCCGCTCGAGCGTCCGTCGGAGCAGCCCTGGCCGATGTTCCCGACCGTCTACGAGGTCACGAGCGCCCACGAGGAGGGCGGGGAGCGCATGTTCCTCGCGTCCACGGTCGAGTTCCTGGCCAACGAGGCCGGTGAGGTCCGCGCCCTGCGCGTGGCCGAGACCGAGTACCTCGACGGCCGTCGTGTCCCCAAGGCCGGCACCGAGCGGGAGATCCCGGCGGACCTGGTACTCATCGCGCTGGGCTTCACCGGTCCCGAGACCGACACACTCGAGCCGCAGCTCGGTCTGCCGACGAGCGTCTCGGGTGTGGTCAGCCGCCAGGCCGACTACACGACCAACGAGCCGGGCGTCTTCGTCGCCGGTGACGCCGGTCGCGGTCAGTCCCTGATCGTCTGGGCGATCGCCGAGGGCCGCGCCGCTGCCTCGAAGGTGGACGAGTACCTCGAGGGCTCGACGATCCTGCCGGCCCCGGTCAAGGCGACGGACCGGGCGATCTCGGTCTGATGGTCCCCTCCCCGTAGACGAGAGGCCACCCGCACTCGATAGGGTGCTGGTGGCCTCTCGTCGTTCCCGAAGCCACACCACCACACGAAGGAATCCATTGAGACGCGCAAAGATCGTTTCGACGCTCGGACCTGCCACCGCCGACTACGAGGTCGTCAAGCAGATCATCCAGGCCGGGGTCGACGTGGCCCGCCTGAACCTCAGCCACGGTGACTACAGCGTGCACGAGGCCAACTACGTCAACGTCCGTCGTGCCGCCGAGGAGCTCGGCAAGCCCGTCGCGATCCTCGTCGACCTGCAGGGTCCGAAGATCCGTCTCGCGAAGTTCGCGGACGGCCCCCACGAGCTGGCCGTCGGTGATGAGTTCACCATCACGACCGAGGACATCCCCGGCACGAAGGACGTCTGCGGCACGACGTTCAAGGGCCTGCCGCAGGACGTCAAGCCCGGTGACCCGCTGCTCATCGACGACGGCCGGGTCCGGCTGCGCGTCCTCGACACCGACGGTGTGCGCGTGCGCACCGAGGTCGTCGTCGGCGGCACCGTCTCGAACAACAAGGGCATCAACCTCCCCGGCGTGGCGGTGAACGTCCCCGCCCTCAGCGAGAAGGACGAGGCCGACCTCCGCTGGGGCATCCGCATCGGTGCGGACCTCATCGCGCTGTCGTTCGTCCGCAACGCCTCGGACGTCGTCCGGGCCCACGAGATCATGGACGAAGAGGGCAAGCGCCTCCCCGTGATCGCCAAGGTCGAGAAGCCCCAGGCCGTCGACGCGCTCGAGGAGATCATCGATGCCTTCGACAGCATCATGGTCGCCCGTGGTGACCTCGGCGTCGAGCTGCCGCTCGAGGCGGTCCCGATCGTGCAGAAGCGCGCGGTCGAGCTGTCCCGCCGGATGGCCAAGCCGGTCATCGTCGCGACGCAGATGCTCGAGTCGATGATCTCCTCGCCGATCCCGACGCGCGCCGAGACCTCCGACGTCGCGAACGCCGTCCTCGACGGTGCCGACGCGGTCATGCTGTCCGGCGAGACGAGCGTCGGTGACTACCCGATCGAGACGGTCCGCACCATGGCCCGCATCGTCGAGTCGACCGAGGACCACGGCCTCGAGCGCATCGCCCCGCTCGGCACGAAGCCACGCACCCTCGGCGGTGCGATCACCCTCGCCGCCGTCGAGATCGCCGAGTTCACCGAGGCGTCCTACCTCTGCGTGTTCACCGAGTCCGGCGACTCCGCTCGCCGGATGTCGCGCCTCCGCCACGGCCTGCCGATCATCGCGTTCACGCCGAACGAGGCCACTCGCCGCCGTCTGGCGCTGACGTGGGGTGTGCGTTCCTTCCTGGTCGACCGGAAGACGCACACCGACGAGTTGTTCTCGCAGGTCGACGACGTCCTCATCGGCAACGGGCTCGCCATCCCCGGCGACCGCGTGATCGTCACGGCGGGTTCCCCTCCCGGACTCGAGGGCTCGACGAACGACCTCCGGGTGCACCGCGTCGGCGACGCGCACGCCCAGGCCGCTCCGGCGTACGTCCGCGACTGACCCAGCGTCACGATCGGAGCGTCACGATCCGAGGCCGTCACCCACTCCGGGTGGCGGCCTCGTGTCGTGCAGACGTCCGGTCCGGACGGCCGGGAGGCCCGGGGTGCGTTCCGGACGCGGCCTGCGTCGGTAGCGTGGTCCCGTCCCGACCGACCGATCACGCGAGGAGCGTCGCATGGGTGACCCGAGCCTCCAGTCCGACAGCACGCGTTCTCGGGCCGATGTCCAGCGGTGGCGCCGCTACCTGGCGGACGAGCGTGCCGAGGCGGCGGTCTACCGGAACCTCTCGACGCGACGGAGCGGCGAGGAACGCGAGATCCTCGCGGCGCTGGCCGAGGCGGAGGGCCGCCACGAACAGCACTGGCGCGACCTGCTCGGCGACGACGTCGGCCGGCCGCTCGCGGGCAGCCTGCGGACCCGTGTGCTCGCCGCGCTGGCGAAGCGGTTCGGTTCGGTGTTCGTGCTCGCGCTCATGCAGCGTGCCGAGGACCGCTCGCCGTACGCGGACGACGCCGACGCGACCCCGACGATGGCGGCCGACGAACGGATCCACGGCGAGGTGGTGCGTGGGCTCGCGAACCGTGGCCGGATGCGTCTGTCCGGGACCTTCCGGGCCGCGGTGTTCGGGGCGAACGACGGCCTGGTGTCGAACCTGGCGCTCATCATCGGCATCAGCGCCTCCGGAGCGGACCGGCACTTCGTCCTGCTCAGCGGTGTCGCGGGCCTCCTCGCCGGCGCGCTGTCGATGGGCGCGGGGGAGTACGTGTCGGTGCGGTCCCAGCGGGAGCTGCTCGAGGCCTCGACGCCGCACCCCGAGGCGCAGCACGCGGTCGCCGACCTCGACGTCGACGCCAACGAACTCGCCCTGGTCTACCGGGCGCGGGGGATGACCGAGGACGAGGCCGCCGCGCACGCGGACGAGGTCATCGCCGCGCTGCTCGCCGCGCCGACCACCGGGGGTCTCCCCGTCGTCCGGTCGCGGTCGGCGCTGCCACGCCCGGGCGTCACGGACGACGCGGACGACCACGAGGCGATCGGTACCGGCACCAGCGCGGCACTCTCGAGCTTCTGCTTCTTCGCCTCCGGCGCGGTGATCCCGGTGCTGCCCTACCTGTTCGGGCTCGAGGGGTGGCCGGCGATCGGTCTGGCGGCCGCCCTGGTCGGTCTCGCCCTGCTCGGGACCGGTGCCGTCGTCGGTGTCCTGAGCGGTGCCTCGCCGCTGCGGCGCGCTCTGCGGCAACTCGGCATCGGGTTCGGGGCCGCGGCCGTGACCTACCTGCTCGGGCTGCTCTTCGGGACGAGCACGGGCTGACGCGGACCCGCGGGCCCCGTCGCGCTCAGCGGCGGGCGGCGGCGCGGGCCGGCAGGAGCAGCAGTGCTGCGCTGCCGACCCCGACGAGCGCGATGCCCGCCAGGACCGTGAACACCTCGAGCGCCGTCGTCGGGGCGAGGAGCACGGCCGTGCCGCAGAGCAGCGAGAGCACGCCGCTGACGACGGTCGGCCCGCGTGAGGACCCGGGATGCCCGACCAGGGCACCGACGAGGGCCGCGACCCCCTCGATCAGGAAGGCGAGGCCGCCGAGGACCGCGTAGACGACGAGCGGCACCGCGGGGTCGAGCAACGTCACGAGTCCGGCGAGGCCGACGAGGGTGCCGACCACGCCCGAGGTCCAGCGCCAGGTGGCTGGCGTGCCGTGTCCACGCGCCGCCGCGAATACCCGCATCGCGCCCGCGACCACCAGGTAGACGCCGAAGAGCAGCGCGACGAGGACGAGGGTCGGTCGTGGCCAGACGACGGCGACGACGCCGGCGGTCACCGCGACCACGGCGGTGACGACGACGAACGCGCGGAACGTGCGGACGGCACGAGAGTCCACGGGGCTCCTCCCTGACAGGTCAGCCGGACCTCCGACCGTACCGTGACCGGGCGTCGCGCGCCGCGATGGGGCGGCGCGGGACGGCGACCTGGCCGGAACCTGCGGTCCGGGGCGCTGCTGCTACGCTGGCACCGCTCGCGAGTGTGGTGGAATGGTAGACACGGGGCACTCAAAATGCTCTGCCTCTGGCGTGCGGGTTCGAGTCCCGCCACTCGTACTGATCTGGAGTCGCTCCGGCGACCGGCCGGGTTGCCGCGGTCGGATCGAGCGTCTAGTAGGCTCTCCGTCGTGAGTGACACAGAAGCAACCGCAGCAGCACCCCGTCGCGTCGTCGTCGCCGAGGACGAGTCGCTCATCCGCCTCGACATCGTCGAGATCCTCCGCGACAACGGGTTCGACGTGGTCGGTGAAGCCGGCGACGGTGAGACCGCGGTGCAGCTCGCGACCGACCTGCGTCCCGACCTCGTCATCATGGACGTCAAGATGCCGCAGCTCGACGGCATCTCCGCAGCCGAGAAGCTGTCGAAGAACCACATCGCGCCGGTCGTCCTCCTCACGGCGTTCAGCCAGAAGGAGCTCGTCGAGCGCGCGACCGAGGCCGGCGCGCTGGCCTACGTCGTGAAGCCGTTCACCCCGAACGACCTGCTCCCCGCGATCGAGATCGCCCTCTCGCGGTACCAGCAGATCATCACGCTCGAGGCCGAGGTCGCCGACCTGGTCGAGCGCTTCGAGACGCGCAAGCTCGTCGACCGGGCCAAGGGCCTGCTCAACGAGAAGATGGGCCTCACCGAGCCCGAGGCGTTCCGCTGGATCCAGAAGGCGTCGATGGACCGCCGTCTGACCATGCACGACGTCGCCAAGGCGATCATCGAGCAGCTCAGCGCCAAGAAGTAAGCCGTCGTACGGCGACCCGTCGTCCAGCACGACCCGGCCACGTGGCAGGGTGAGGGCATGGACGACGTGGTGATCCGGGCCTCCCGACCGGCCGACCTGCCGACGGTGGCCGACCTCCGCTGGCGGTGGAGTGTCGACGAAGGCGGCGCCGTGCCAGCGGTGTCCGCCGCGGACTTCCGGGACGCGATGGCGGCGTTCGCAGCCGACCACCCGGAGAGTCACCGCTGCGTGGTCGCGGAGCGGGACGGCGTCGTGCTCGGCATGGGCTGGCTCGCGCTGACGGACCGGCCGCCGACGCCGGACCGACCCGGCCGTCGCGTGACGGGTGACGTGCAGACGGTCTACGTGCACCCGGACCTCCGCGGACGCGGTGTCGCGGGACGGATCGTCACCGCGTTGCTCGAGCTCGCGGACGACGCCGGGGTGGAGCGGACCTCGGTGCACTCGAGTGTTGACGGCGAGACGCTCTACCGACGGCTCGGGTTCGGGGACACCCCGCTGCTGCTGCAACGACCGCCGGAGGCCTGATGCGCGGTGGCACTGACGCCCGATGTCGCTGATGCTCCGGGTCAGCGGGCGTCGCGGATGATGTTCGTGATGCGCACGGTCGAGCAGCGCCGACCCTCGTCGTCGGTCAGGACGATCTCGTGCGTGGTGAGCGTGCCACCGAGGTGGATGGCGGTGCAGGTGCCGGTGACGCGGCCGCTCGTGGCGCTCCGGGTGTGCGACGCGCTCAGTTCGATGCCGACGGCGTAGCGCCCGGGGCCGGCGTGGATGTTCGCCGCCATCGACCCGAGGCTCTCGGCCAGGACGACGTACGCGCCACCGTGCAGCAGGCCGGCGGGCTGTCGGTTGCCCTCGACGGGGATGGACGCGACGGCCCGGTCGGCGCCGAGTTCGGTGACGACCATGCCCATCTTGTCGGCGAGCTGGCCCATCCCGCGGGCGAGGTACTCGGCGACTGCCGCCGGGGGACCCTGGACGCCCTGGCTGTCCTGGACGGTCTGTTCGTCGGTCACGTCGCGTCGGCCTTCCGCGTGGTCGCTCTGCCAGGACCGGGGCCGCACCCTGTCGGGGGCCGTCGGTAGGCTGTCCGGGTGTCGGACTCCGCAAAGCCTACCCTCATGGTCATCGACGGCCATTCGCTCGCCTTCCGGGCCTTCTACGCGCTGCCGGTCGACAGCTTCGTGAACCGCGAGGGGCAGCACACGAACGCCATCCACGGGTTCATCTCGATGCTGCTCATGCTGCTGCAGCGCGAGAAGCCGACGCACCTGGCCGTCGCGTTCGACATCTCGCGGTTCTCGTTCCGCACGCGGGAGTACGCCGAGTACAAGGGCACCCGCTCCGAGACGCCGGCCGAGTTCAAGGGCCAGATCCCGCTGCTGCAGCAGGCGCTCGAGGCGATGGGCATCACCACCGTCACGAAGGAGGACTTCGAGGCGGACGACATCCTCGCGACCCTCTCGAAGCAGGGCGCCGACCAGGGCTTCCAGGTCTACGTCGTGTCGGGTGACCGCGACTCGATCCAGCTCGTCAACGACGACGTCACGCTGCTCTACCCGTCGGTCCGCGGCGTGTCCGAACTGACCCGCTACGACCGCGACAAGGTGTACGAGCGCTACGGCATCGAACCGCACCAGTACCCGGACATCGCGGCGCTGGTGGGGGAGACCAGCGACAACCTGATCGGCATCGACAAGGTCGGCGAGAAGACCGCGGTGAAGTGGGTCACCCAGTACGGCTCGCTCGACGGGGTGCTCGAGCACGCCGACGAGATCAAGGGCGTCGTCGGCAACAACCTCCGCGAGCAGCGAGATCGGGCGATCCGGAACCGCCGCCTGAACCGCCTGGTGACCGACGTCGAGCTGCCGGTCGGCCCCGCCGACGTCGCCCTCCGTCCGGTCGACGAGGCCGCGGTGCGTGAACTCTTCGCCACGCTGCAGTTCCGCACCCTGCTCGACCGGGTGTTCAAGGTCGTCGGCAGCGGCGAACCGACCGATCCGTCGACGACGGACGGCAGCGTCGAGGACGCCGGCCCGACCCCGCCGCCGGTGAAGACCCTGATCGACGAGGAACTCGGCCACTGGCTGGAGCGGAAGTCGGCCGCCGACGCCGAGAACGGCTTCGGTGTCGCGGTGGAGGTCATCGACGGCCGCCTCAGCGCCATCGGCATCGCCACGCACGACGACGCCGTGCTGGTGCCCGGCGGCAGCGGAGCGCAGGACTACGAGCAGCTCTCGGCCTGGTTCGCCTCGGACGCCCCGAAGCACTTCCACGACGCCAAGGCCGCGATCAAGGCGCTCGGCACGGCGGGCTTCACCGTCGCCGGGATCGCCGGTGACGCCCGCATCACCGGCTGGCTCGCGAACCCCGGCAAGCAGGGCCAGCCCCTCGCCGACCTCGTCTACCAGGAGCTCGGCGAGGAACTGCCCACGGCGGACCCGAACCAGCTGGTGCCGGAGACCGACCCGGTGAACGTCGGCGTGCACGCCTGGTACGTCCTCCGCGTGGTCACGGCGCTCCGGGCCCGCGTCGACCCGAGCTCGCTCACGGTGCTCGACGACATCGAACTGCCGCTGACGTCGGTGCTCGCCCGGATGGAGACGACCGGCGTCGGGATCGACCGGCCGGTGCTGACCGGGCTCTCGCACGAGCTGGGGGAGCGCGCCGCGGACCTCGCCCAGCAGGCCTTCGCCGAGATCGGGCACGAGGTCAACCTCGGGTCGCCGAAGCAGCTGCAGGAAGTGCTCTTCACCGAGCTCGCGATGCCGAAGACCCGCAAGACGAAGACCGGCTTCTCGACCGATGCCGCGAGCCTCACCGACCTGCAGGAGCAGCACCCGCACCCGTTCCTCGGCCTGCTGCTGCAGCACCGCGACGCCACGAAGCTCCGCCAGATCGTCGACACCCTCGACGCCGCCGTGGTCGACGGCCGGATCCACACCCGGTACGAGCAGACCGGCACGAGCACCGGCCGGGTGTCCTCGACCGACCCGAACCTGCAGAACATCCCGGTGAAGACCGCCGTCGGTCGCCGCATCCGGTCGGCCTTCGCGGTCGCCGAGCCGTACACGACGCTCCTCACTGCCGACTACTCGCAGATCGAGATGCGGATCATGGCGCACCTGTCGGGTGACGCCGGGCTGATCCAGGCCTTCAACGAGGGCGAGGACCTGCACCGCTTCGTCGGCGCCCGGGTCTTCGGCGTCGAGCCGTCGGACGTCAGTCCGGAGATGCGCACCAAGGTCAAGGCGATGTCCTACGGCCTGGCCTACGGGCTCAGTGCGTTCGGGCTGTCGAAGCAGCTCCGCATCGAGCAGAGCGAAGCCCGCACCCTGATGACCGAGTACTTCGCCCGCTTCGGCGCGGTCCGCGACTACCTCCGGAACGTCGTCGAGCAGGCCCGCGAAGACGGCTACACCGAGACGATCTTCGGTCGTCGTCGGCCGTTCCCGGACCTGAAGAGCCCGAACCGGGTGCTCCGCGAGAACGCCGAGCGTGCCGCGCTGAACGCCCCGATCCAGGGCTCGGCCGCCGACATCATGAAGATCGCGATGCTCGGCGTCGACGCGGACCTCCGTGACGGCGGCCTCGGCTCGCGGCTGCTCCTGCAGGTGCACGACGAACTGATCCTCGAGATCGCACCGGGGGAGCAGGACCGGGTCGAGGAGATCCTCCGCACCCGCATGGGCGGCGCGGCCGAGCTGACCGTCCCGCTCGACGTCTCGGTCGGGCTCGGCACGAACTGGGAGGCGGCGGCGCACTGAGCGCGGCGGCACCCGCGGGAGCGGCGGGGCGGTGTGTGCTGGTGGGTGAGGTCGTGCTGGCGGGGATGCTCGGGCCGGTGGGTAGGGTCGGTCTCATGAGCGATGACCGTCCCGTCCGTCAGCCGTCCGCCGTCGACCAGGTCGCCGAGCAGTGGGTCACCACGCTCGTGGATCTCGACCCGACCGTCGCCACGTACATCGGCGTACCGGGGCGGACGGACGGGTACGGCGACACGTCGCCGGCAGGCGCCGCGACCCTGGCCGACGCCGCTCGTGCCGCCCGCCGGGCGCTCGACGCCGCCGACGCGCAGGACGACGTCGACCGGGTGACGAAGACCGACCTCGGTGCGGAGCTCGACCTGACCGTCGAGTCGTACGAGCGGAAGCTGCACCTCCGCGACCTCAACGTGATCCAGAGCCCGGCGCAGTCGCTCCGTGACGTCCTCGACCTGATGCCGACGGCGACGGCGGAGGACTGGCAGGACGTGGCCGGCCGTCTGCAGGCGCTGCCGGAGGCCCTGGAGGGATACCGCGAGACGCTGCTCGAGGGCACCCGTGAGGGCGTGACCGCGGCGAAGCGCCAGGTCGAGCTGATCGCCGAGCAGGCCGCCCGGAACGGCGCGCCCGACGGGTTCTTCCGTCAGCTCGCCGAGGGCGCCGCACTCGAGGGCGGGGCGCCGGTCCCCGAGCAGCTGCGCGCCGAGCTGACCCGCGGGGCCGAGGTCGCCGCGGCCGCCTACCGGTCGTTCGGCGCGTTCCTGGAGCACGACGTGCTGCCGCTCTCGACCCCGGTGGACGCCGTCGGCCGTGACGACTACGCGCTGCACTCCCGCCGGTTCCTCGGCGCCGTCGTCGACCTGGACGAGACGTACGAGTGGGGCATCGAGGAACTCGCGCGGATGCGCGACGAGCAGGAGCGCATCGCCGACCGCATCGAGTCCGGGGCGAGCGTCGCCCGGGCGATCGAGGTGCTGGACGCCGACCCGGCGCGCGTGCTGCACGGCACCGACGCGCTCCGCGCCTGGATGCAGGAGACCAGCGACGAGTCGATCCGCGCGATGGACGGTCGCTACTTCGAAATCGCGGACCCGATCAAGCGCCTGGAGTGCCGGATCGCCCCGACGCAGGAGGGCGGGATCTACTACACCGGTCCGTCCGACGACTTCTCGCGCGCCGGCCGCATGTGGTGGTCCGTCCCGCAGGGCGTCACCGAGTTCGGCACCTGGCGGGAGAAGACGACGGTCTACCACGAGGGCGTCCCGGGCCACCACCTGCAGATCAGCCAGGCGGTCTACAACCGCGGCGAGCTGAACACCTGGCGCCGACAGCTGGCCGGACCGTCCGGGCACGTCGAGGGCTGGGCGCTGTACGCCGAGCGCCTGATGGAGCAGCTCGGGTTCCTGGACGACGACGGCGACCGTCTGGGCATGCTCGACGGTCAGCGGATGCGGGCCGCCCGCGTGGTGCTCGACATCGGTGTGCACCTGCAGAAGACCAACCCGGACGGCGGCGGCTGGACGTGGGAGTACGCCCTCGACTTCATGGGGCAGAACGTGAACATGGACCCGGCGTTCGTGCAGTTCGAGGTCGCGCGGTACTTCGGGTGGCCGGGGCAGGCGCCGTCGTACAAGGTCGGGCAGCGCGTCTGGGAGTCGATCCGGGACGACGTGGCGGCTCGTGAGGGGGCGGCGTTCGACCTCAAGGCCTTCCACCACCGGGCCCTCGCGCTCGGTGGCGTCGGTCTCGACACCCTGCGGAGTGCGCTCGTCGGCTGAGCCGACACGCCCGGTTGTGGGCGTCCCTCCCGCTGGATAGACTTGTGCGGCGCAATCCGCGCCAACAACACTCATCGCCATGGTGGCTCGCACCGGTCGTCCGACCGGCTCGCGGACCGGGGGTCGCTCCCTCGCCGCCACGGCCCGACTCATGTCCGTTCGGAGCAATCTCTACATGACAACCACCACGACCAAGGCTCCCAAGCAGGTCGCCATCAACGACATCGGCTCGGCTGATGACTTCCTGGCCGAGGTCGAGAAGACCCTGAAGTTCTTCAACGACGGAGACCTCATCTCCGGCACCGTCGTGAAGATCGACCGCGACGAGGTCCTCCTCGACGTCGGGTACAAGACCGAGGGTGTCATCCCCTCGCGCGAGCTCTCGATCAAGCACGACGTCGACCCCAACGAGGTCGTCAACGTCGGTGACGAGGTCGAGGCCCTGGTCCTCCAGAAGGAGGACAAGGAAGGCCGCCTGATCCTGTCGAAGAAGCGTGCACAGTACGAGCGTGCATGGGGCGACGTCGAGAAGATCAAGGAGTCCGACGGCGTCGTGACCGGTACGGTCATCGAGGTCGTCAAGGGCGGTCTGATCGTCGACATCGGCCTCCGCGGCTTCCTCCCGGCCTCGCTCATCGAGCTGCGCCGTGTCCGCGACCTGACGCCGTACCTCGGTCAGGAGCTCGAGGCGAAGATCCTCGAACTCGACAAGAACCGCAACAACGTGGTCCTCTCGCGCCGCGCCCTGCTCGAGCAGACGCAGTCCGAGTCGCGCACCACCTTCCTGAACAACCTCCACAAGGGCCAGGTCCGCAAGGGCGTCGTCTCGTCGATCGTCAACTTCGGTGCGTTCGTCGACCTCGGCGGCGTCGACGGCCTCGTCCACGTCTCCGAGCTCAGCTGGAAGCACATCGAGCACGCCAGCGAGGTCGTCGAGGTCGGTCAGGAAGTCACCGTCGAGATCCTCGAAGTGGACCTGGACCGCGAGCGCGTGTCGCTCTCGCTCAAGGCCACCCAGGAAGACCCGTGGCAGGTCTTCGCCCGCACCCACGCGATCGGTCAGATCGCGCCGGGCAAGGTCACGAAGCTCGTGCCGTTCGGTGCCTTCGTCCGCGTCGCGGACGGCATCGAGGGCCTGGTGCACATCTCGGAGCTCTCGAACAAGCACGTCGAGCTCGCCGAGCAGGTCGTGTCCGTGGGCGACGAGGTCTTCGTCAAGATCATCGACATCGACCTCGACCGTCGCCGCATCTCGCTCAGCCTCAAGCAGGCCAACGAGGGCGTCGACCCGGAGAGCACCGAGTTCGACCCGGCGCTCTACGGCATGCCGACCGAGTACGACGACAAGGGCGACTACAAGTACCCCGAGGGCTTCGACCCGGAGACCAACGAGTGGCTCGAGGGCTACGACACCCAGCGCACCGAGTGGGAGGGCCAGTACGCGGCCGCCCAGGCGCGTTGGGAGGCCCACAAGGCCCAGGTCGCCAAGTCCCTCACCGAAGAGGCGCAGGGTGGCTTCGACCTCCCGGCCGCCGCTTCGACGTTCACGAGCGAGGCAACCGGAGCCGGCACCCTCGCCGACGACGCGTCCCTCGCAGCGCTGCGCGAGAAGCTCAGCAACAGCTGAACGGATGTGACCGGGTGAGCTGATCACCCGTCGCATCGACCGAGAGCCCGGTCCTGATCGTCCCCCAGGGGACGACCGGGGCCGGGCTCTTCGGCGTCGTGCGGCTCGCCGCGACGGCGATCTCGGCTGGGAGCATTCGTGGAGCAGTCCGTGCGACGCTGTCGGGGTGCGCATCATCGGACTCACGGGCGGCATCGCCGCGGGCAAGTCGACCGTCTCGTCGCGGTTCGCGGAACACGGCGCGGTGGTCGTCGACGCCGACCGGCTCGCGCGCGACGCCGTGGCACCGGGCAGCCCGGGTCTGCAGGCGGTCCGGGAGCGCTTCGGCGACGCGGTGATCGCCCCGGACGGCAGTCTCGACCGGCCCGCTCTCGGTGCGGTCGTCTTCGCCGACCCGGAGGCACGCAGGGCCCTCGAAGGCATCACCCACCCGGAGGTCTGGCGCCTCGCACAGCAGCGCTTCGACGCCGCCGAGGCAGCCGACCCGGACGCCGTCGTCGTCTACGACGTGCCGTTGCTCGCTGAGGCCGAGGGCTCGCGGCCGCTCCGGTTCGACGCCGTCGTGGTCGTCGACGCCCCCGCCGCGGTGCGGATCGAGCGTCTCGTCGAGCACCGGGGGATGCGCCGTGAGGACGCCGAACGGCGGGTGGCGGCACAGGCTTCCGACGCCGACCGCCTCGCCCTCGCCGACCACGTCGTCGATGCGAACGGCACCCTCGAGCAGACGCTCCGCTCGGCCGACGAGGTCTGGGCGCGACTCGTCGGATGAGGGCGCACCACCGGCTACTCGTCGTCGCGGTCCTGGTCCTGGTCGCCATGGGCCTCGCCGCCCTCGTCGGGGCGAACGTCCTCGGCGGCCAGCGTGTCGCAGAGGGTGGTCGGCCGGCGCAACCCCACCGCACGCTGGAGCCCGGCGAGGCGCCGCACAGCGACTTCCACCGTTTCCGGCTCGGTGCGATCGACGGCGAGCGGCTGGCCCCGAACCGCGACGACTTCGCCGCCCGGACCTCGCCGAGCGGCCCGCTGCTGCTGTTCCTGCCGGCCACCCGGGCGAAGCCTGCCGACTACCAGCGGTTCCTCACCACGGCGCTCGACGACGGCTACCACGTGCTCGGGCTCGACTACTGGAACCTCGGCAAGACCCTGTCCGGCACCTGCGAGGCCGACGCCCGCTGCTACGGCCAGGTCCAGCGGAACCGGTTCGACGGCACGCGGGGTTCGGCACTCAGCGACGTCAGCCCGGCGGGGTCGATCGTGTCACGCTTCCGCGACGCCGTGGCGCACCTGGACGACGTCGACCCCGCCGGCGGCTGGGGCCGGTTCGTGCACTCCGACGAGGACATCCAGTGGCAGGACATCGTCGTCGCCGGACACTCGCAGGGCGGCGGGGAGGCCGCGTACATCGCCCACATCCGGCCGGTGCTCGGGGCGCTGATGTTCTCGTCACCCGTCGAGTCGGTCGGTCCGGTGCACGCCGCGTGGATGGACCACCCCGGCCAGACCCCGGTGAGCCGGATGTACGCACTGGACGACGTCCGCGACGAGTTCGGCTCGCGGATCACCGGCTCCTGGTCGGCGATGGGGCTCGACGACGACCGACGGGACGAGGGCCCGGGCGGCACCCTCGGAGCGGGCGACTCCCTCGGCTCGGCGGGAACCGGCGGACCCTGGCGGACCGACACCGAGCCCCCACCACCGGGCGCGGACCCGCACGCGATCCTCACGGACCTGCCGGTGGGCAACCCGCACTGGGCGCACTCGCGGATCATCAAGGACTCGACACCGCTCGACGAGCACGGCGACCCGCGGATGCTCCGGATCTGGCAGTGGATGCTGCACCGGTTCCCGACTCCTGCCGTTCCCTCCGGACGGTCATAGCCAGCGGAAATACGATGAGTCGGTGCAGCATGACGGTGAACACCCCGCACCCGACCTCAAGGCGGTCGCCCGCGACGAGACGACCCTCGCGGCGCTCATCCGGCAGCGTGCCGAGCAGACCCCGGACCACGTCTACCTCGAGGACGCCCGCTCCGACCGGACGCTGACGTACGGCGGTCTCGACGCTGCAGTCACCGCGTGGTCCCGGACGTTCGACGCGATCGGTGCCCCGGCCTCCGGTGGTGTCCTGGTCGACGTGGGGGACCCGATCGCCTTAGCCGTCGTGCACCTCGCCGCGATCGCCTCCGGGCGGCGCTCCGTGCCGGTCGACACCGGGCAGCCGCCATCGGAACCCGCACGGCTCGCGGCGCTCCTCGGCGGCGCATCGATGGTCGTGTCGGACCGTGCGCCAGCCGGAACAGCCGGAACAGCCGGAACAGCCGGACCAGCCGGAACGGCCGGGACCGCCGGGGCCCCTGGCGTCGACCGTGCCGACGCGACCGTCCCCGGATCGCCCACGGCCGGCGTCGACCCGGCCACGGGCCTCCCGATCGGGGTCCGCGACGGCGACGTCCCGGACGCGCCGACCGACGGACCGGGCGAGGGCTCCGTCGTGCTCTTCACCTCCGGGTCGACCGGGACGCCGAAGGGCGTGGAGCTGCCGGAGTCGCAGCTCCGGTTCGTGGCGCACGCGATCGCCCGGCACAACGGGCTGACCGCCGAGGACCGTGGCTTCAACTCGCTGCCGCTCTTCCACGTCAACGCCGAGGTGGTGGGCCTCGCCGCCACCCTGGTGGCCGGAGCGACGCTGGTGCTCGACCGCCGGTTCCGTCGGACCGGGTTCTGGGAACTGCTCGCGGCCCGCCGGGTGACCTGGCTGAACGCCGTGCCCGCGGTCCTGGCGGTCCTGGCGAAGACCGGGCCGCTGCAGCCGCCGGCGTCGCTGCGGTTCGTCCGGAGCGCCTCGGCACCGCTGCCGGACCCGGTGCGCGCCGCCCTCGGGGACCTGCCGCTCGTGGTGAGCTGGGGCATGACCGAGGGCGCCAGCCAGATCACCGCGACACCCCTCGACGCCCCGGCCCGGCCGGGCAGCGTCGGACTGCCCGTCGGCTCCGAGGTGCAGGTGCGCGGCGAGGACGGCGCCCTCCTGCCGGCCGGCGAGATCGGTGCCCTCTGGGTGCGCGGTCCGGGCATCGTCCGCTCGTACCTGGGCGGCCGGGCGGCGGACCGTTTCGACGCCGACGGCTGGCTGTCCACCGGCGACCTCGGGTCCGTTGCCGACGACGGCTGGGTGTCGCTCGCCGGGCGGTCCGACGACGTCATCAACCGCGGCGGTGAGAAGGTCTACCCGTCCGAGGTCGAGGACGTCCTGCTCCGCGATCCCCGCGTGCTCGAAGCGGTCGTGGTGGGTCGGCCGGACGAGGTGCTCGGTGCCGTCCCGGTGGCGTACGTCATCCCGCAGGCGGACGCCGACACCGACGGACTCGTCGCCGACCTGACCGCCCTGGCCGAGTCCGCCCTGACCCGGTTCCGCCGGCCGGCCGAGATCTCCGTCGTCCCCGACCTGCCGCGGGCACCGACCGGCAAGGTGCAGCGTGCCCGCGTCCGAGCGATGACCGAGTCCCGGTGAGCGCCACCACCGACACGCCCGGCGTGCAGACCCCGACCCGCACGGCGTCCGGCAAGCCGCGGCACCTGTACGAGGTCGACGTCCTCCGCATCCTCACGTTCGCGTGCGTCATCGGCGTGCACACCACGAGCCACACCATCGCCGCCGACGACGTCCCGCTGAACGCCCTGCTCGGGCTGCTGCACTTCACCCGGCTGGTGTTCTTCTCGCTCACCGCGTTCGTGCTCGTCTACAGCTGGTCGCTCCGACCGCGCCCGCTCGCGCAGTTCTGGCCGCGCCGGTTCCTGCTCGTCGGCGTGCCCTACCTGGCGTGGTCGTTCGTGTACGTCGCCGCGTCCTGGCTGGCCAGCTCGTCGACCCGGGGAGACGTGCCGGCGCTGGTCACGACCGCCGCCGAGGGGATCGTCACCGGGACGTCCTGGTACCACCTCTACTTCCTGCTCGTGACGATGCAGGTGTACCTGCTGCTGCCGGTGATCATCTGGCTGGTCCGGGTCACCCGGCGGCACCACGTCACGGTGCTGGTCGTCGCGTTCCTGCTGCAGCTCGCCGTGTTCGCCGCCTACAAGTACTGGCCGCACTCGATCGACTGGCTGCACGGGTACCAGAAGCAGTTCTTCTTCTCGTACGTGTTCTTCATCGTCTCCGGGGCGGTGGCCGCAGACCACGCCGACCCGTTCCTCCGCTTCATCCGCGAGCACCGCCGCGCCGTCCTCTGGGCGTTCGCGGGCACCGGGGCGCTCACGCTCGGTGTGTGGTGGCTGCAGGTCGGCCTCGGCCAGTCGCTGTACGCCGCCGGCACCCCGCTGCAGCCCGTGCAGGTGCTGTGGAGCACCGCCGTCTTCGTCGGGTTCCTGGCGATCGGTGCGGCCTGGGCGGACCGCCGTCGGGCCGGCTCCGCCCTGGCGCGGGTCGTCGACTACGGCTCGGACCGGTCGTTCGGCATCTTCCTCAGCCACCCGTTCATGATCTGGGTCCTGCTGTACGGCGACAGCTGGCTCGAGTCGGCGGTGCCGAAGCCGTGGCTGACGCTCGCCACGTACGTGCTCGTGCTGGTGCTGTCGGTCGCGGTGACGGAGGCGTTCCGCTGGACGCCGCTCAGCGTGCCGCTGACCGGCCGGCCGTCGCGGGCGCGGCGGGTGCGCGCCTGACGACGGCCGGTGCGGACCGACGTGGGGCGCGCCTCCCGGACTAGAGGCC
>NZ_JARUXD010000120.1:0-6122 GCF_030433875.1 Curtobacterium sp. PsM8
GGGGGGGGGGGGGGGGGGGGGGGGGGGGGGGGGGGGGGGCGGGGGGGGGGGGGGGCCGCCCCCCCCCCCCCCCCGCGGTCGGTCACCCGGGGGTCAGGACCCGATGGCGGTCTGCGTCAGGGTGAAGGCGAGCGCGCCGACGTTGACGGTGCCGCCCTGCCCGGTGGTCGCCGAGGACGGCAGGGCGATGGTGAAGACGACCTTGACGGTCGAGGTCGCGGTCGACGGGGACACGACGAACGTGTTGGCGGTGCCGCTGGCCGGGACGACCGAGGCGCTGGTCGACGTCACCGCGAGGGTCTTCGTCGTCGCGGCGATGAGTGCCTGGTCGCCGGTGATGCTCTGCTGCGCGTAGGTCAGGTTCGCCTTGAGGTCCTGGCCGGTCGCACCGACGGTGAGGGTCTGCGTGAACTGGTACGTGTTGCCGGGGACCATGAGGACGGACGCCGGGTTGATCGTGGCGGAGCGGCCGTTCGTGATGTCGGTCCAGACGCCGTCGTTGTTCGCGGTGAGGCTCAGCGTGCCGGCGCTGACGGCCGAGGCCGCGCTGCTGGCGCTCGCGTTCCACAGTGCGAAGGACCCGGCCCCGCCGAGGAGGAGGGCGACGCCTGCTGCGCCGGCGATGGCTCCGGTGACGATCTTGTGCATGGGGGTGGTTCCGTTCTGCGCCCCTGACGGGCGCGGTGAGGCCGTCGTCGGCGTTCGGGTGTGCTCGCGCACGACGACGTGGTCGGGCCCGGGGTGAGCGGGACCGCAACCGAGGTGTGCGGGAGAGAAGCGGTCGCCGGGCTCCGAGGCGGTGGGAAGATGCTCGGGCGGGCGGGACTCGCTTGATGGTCAGAGCGTACGCGTCCCCCAAATGGAGGACAAGCGTGGACGAGCGCCGGAGCACCCCCAGAACAGGGGTCATTTCTCGTTTGCCGGACAGCGTGTCCGCGCCGGATCGGGTAGATGCGGGACCGCGTGCGGAATGCGTGCGAGGTCTGTGCAGTTGCATCGACCGGATCGAGGAGGTCACATGGGCATCGTGCGGTGGCTGTTCGACGCGCAGCTCGTCATCGGCGACCAGACGGTGCTCTGGCGCGAGGTGATCGGCAACGTCTTCGGGCTGCTCAGCGCCCTGGGCGGGATGCGCCGCAAGGTGTGGGCGTGGCCGGTCGGCATCGCGGGCAACGCGCTCCTCTTCACGGTCTTCATGGGGGCGCTCTTCGACACCCCGAACCCCGTCAACCTGCTCGGGCAGGCCGGACGCCAGGTCATGTTCATCCTGGTCAGCGTCTACGGCTGGTACCGCTGGACGCACCGCGCGGACGAGGCGACCACCGTGCTCGAGCCGAAGTGGGCCTCCTGGCGGGCGCGTGCGCTGCTCGTCGTCGCCCTGGTCGGCGGCACCGCGGTCCTGACGCCGGTGTTCCGTGCGCTCGGCTCGTACGAGCCGGTGTGGAGCGACGCCTGGATCTTCGTCGGGTCGCTCCTGGCCACCTACGGCATGGCGAAGGGGTGGGTCGAGTTCTGGCTGATCTGGGTCGCGGTCGACCTGGTCGGTGTGCCGCTGCTGTTCTCGGCCGGGTACTACGCCTCGGGGCTGATGTACGTCGTCTACGGTGCCTTCACCCTGGCCGGGTTCTTCGTCTGGATGGTCCAGGGGCGGAAGCCCGCGGCGGCGCCGGTCACCGTCGGCTGACACGGCGGCGCGCCACCCCGGCAGCCGCGACCGTGCGTCAGCGCGAGCGCGGCAGCGCCTTCGACCGCCGCCACCCGGCGATCTGCTTCAGGCTCACCTTCGACCCGTACTGGGCGACCGAGTGCCGGAACAGGTACTCAGCGAACCAGAGCAGCACGCCCGCGACCACGAACACCTCGACGATGCACGCGATCGTCTCGACCACCGACAGCGACCCCACCGCGTTCCGCACCATCGCGGTCACCGGCGTGAACGTCGGGAAGTACGTGAAGAACGCGGCGATCGGCGACGACGGCGTCGTCATGACGAAGAAGGCGGCGTACAGCGGGATGATCACCGCGAACAGCGCCGCCGACTGCAACGTCGAGGCGTCCTTGATCGTCGGCACCGAGGCGCCGACCGCCACGAACAACGCCGAGGCCAACAGCACCCCGCCGACGAGCAGCAGCGCGCCCGCGACCATCCGCCACGGGTCGAGTGCGAACGAGCCCACCCGCCCGGCGACCAGCGGCAGCACCACGGCCAGCGACAGCAGTCCGGGCACCAGGAACACACCGACCTGCACGAGCCCGACCAGCAGCATCGCGATGACCTTGCCGCGGATCAGGGTGCCCGCCGTGACGGTGGTCAGGATCATCTCGGAGATGCGGTTCTCCTTCTCCTCGACCACGACGGTGACCATCCGGGCGGCGAGCAGGATCACGAGCCCGAAGAACGCGGCGACGTAGAGCAGCGGCGGCACGATCGACAGCCAGCCCGGCGCGACCCGGCCGTCGGCGTAGGTGGTGACCGTCGCCTGCGGTGGGGACCGCAGGATGTGCACGGCTTCGGCGTCGTCCACCTGCGCCGCGACGCTCTGCTCCAGCACGCGTTCCGCCAGGGCCGAGTACCCGGTGTTGGCGAACAGCCCGCGGTCCGCACCGAGCACCGTGACGGGGGTCGTGGACGGCGTCGCGGGGAACGCGATGAAGGCATCGAGGTGACCGGCACGGACCGCAGCACGGTCCGCCGCGGGGTCGGTCGAGGGGGACCCGCCCCACTTCGCCGCCACCTTCTGGGACACCAGCCCGGATTGGTCGACGTAGTGGAACGGCGTCCGGGCGGCCGATCCGCTGGAGATCGCGGAGTCGGTGCCGGCGGCCTGGCCGACCCCGACCAGCAGCGACACGACGATGACGACCAGCGGCAGGGCCAGGGTCCCGATCCAGAACGCGGGCTTCTTGACGGCGCGGACGAACTCGAACCGGACGACGGTTCCCAGGCGGCTCATCGCCCGGCCCCGACTGCGGTGCGGGTGGCGTCCGCGTCGGCGTCGTGCCCGTACAGCTGCACGAAGATCTCGTCGAGGGGGATCCGACGCATCTCGAACCCGGTGACGTGGACGCCGGCGGACACGAGTTCGGCGAGGATGTCCGACCCGTCGGGCGTCGCCGCCGCGGTGGGGACCAGGTAGGCGACGTGCCCCTCGTGGCGGGCGAGCCGGTACCGGTCGGACCGGGGGACCGGCCCGCTCAGGGCGACCTTCGCGACCGCCCCGCCGAACGCGTCCTGCACCTCGGGGATCGTGCCGTACGCGGCGGCCACCCCGTCCTTGAGGAGCAGGATCCGGTCGCAGAGCCGTTCCACCTCGTCCATGTGGTGGGTGACGAGGATGACCGTGGCGCCGTCCGCCTTCCGCTCGTCGACCAGGTCGAGGAGCAGCCGCCGGTTCACCGGGTCGAGGCCCTTCGTCGGTTCGTCGAGGATCAGCAGGCGCGGCCGGTCCATGATCGTGATGCCGAGCTGCACCTTCTGCTGCTGTCCACCCGAGAGCTTGTCGATCCGGACCTTCGCCTTGTCCGCCAGTCCGACGCGTTCCAGGTACTCCGTCGACCACCGTGTCGCCGGGCCCCGGGGCGTCCCGCGCAGGGCCGCGAAGTACGTCATGACGTCGATGACGGTCTCCTTCCGGTAGAGCCCGCGCTCCTCCGGCAGGTAGCCGATCCCACCGGTGGCGGGTCGGTACGGTTCGCCGTCGATCGTCAGGGTGCCGGCGGTCGGCGCGGTGATGCCGAGCAGCGCGCGGATCGTCGTGGTCTTGCCGGAGCCGTTGCTGCCGAGCAGGCCGAAGGTCTCGCCGGGCGCGATGTCGAACGTCAGGCCGTCGACGACGTTGCGGTCCCCGAAGCGCATGACGAAGTCGCGGACGCTGATGCCTGCTCCGGCCACGGTGGACCCCTTCCTCGCGTGCCGACCCTACCGACGCCGTCTGACGGCCGGGAGGCACGGCTCGCGTCGTGCGCGGTGCCTCCGGTCCGTCAGCCAGTGGCGTTCAGCCCGGTCGCGTTCAGCCGCGCTCGCGTTCAACGGGGGAGCGTCGCGAGCACCCGGGCTGCGCGCTCGGCGTCCGCGGCCGAGACGTCGAGGTGCGTCACGAGCCGGACCGTCGTCCGCCCGAGCTGCATCACCCGGACGCCGGCGTCGGCCGCCGCGGCGACGAAGGCCGCCGGGTCGGACACCTCGGCGAAGACGATGTTCGTGTCCACCGTCGCCGGGTCGACGTCGAGCGCCGCCGCGATCACCCGGGCGTTCGCGTGGTCCTCTGCCATGCGGTCGACGTGGGAGCGCAGCGCGTACCGGGCACCGGCGGCCAGGATGCCGGTCTGGCGCATGCCGCCGCCGTACCGCTTCCGCCAGATCCGGGCGGCGGCGATGCGTTCCGCCGTGCTGACGAGCACCGACCCGACCGGGGCACCGAGGCCCTTCGACAGGCAGACGGACACGGTGTCGAACCCGCCGGCGAGCTCCTGGAACGGGGTGCCCGACGCGACGTGGGCGTTCCACAGCCGGGCGCCGTCCAGGTGCAGGCCGATGCCGTGCTCGCGGGCGAAGTCCTGCACCGCGCGCACCTGGTCCGGCGGCTGGACCGTACCGCCGCCGAAGTTGTGCGTGTTCTCGACCGCGATCGCCGTGGTGGACACCGAGTAGGCGCCGGCGTTCGGCTCGGCGATCTCGGCCACCGACCGCGCGACCAGGCGACCGCGCTCGGAGGCCCAGGTCCGGGTCGTGATGCCGGAGAACACCGCGGCCGCCCCGAGTTCGGCACGGACGACGTGGGCCTGGACGTCGGCGAGCAGTTCCTCGCCCGGGCCGACGAGCAGCCGCAGCCCGAGCTGGTTCGCCATCGAGCCGGACGGCGTGAACAGCCCGGCCTCGTGCCCCAGCAGCGCCGCGACCTCCTGCTCGAGCAGGGTGGTCTCCGGGTCCTCCCCGAAGACGTCGTCGCCGACCTCGGCCTCGGCCATCGCGCGGCGCATCGCCGGGGTCGGACGGGTGACGGTGTCGGAGCGCAGGTCGATCACCGGACAACGGTAACCCTGCCGACTGCCCGCTGATGCATGCCCCGGCTACGGTGTGCGACATGCAGACCCCCGTACCCGGAACACTCCGCATCCTGCACCTGTCGGACACGCACCTGACCGGCGACGGCACCCTCCACCAGGGCACGGTCGACACGACGGCGGCGCTCGGTGCACTGCTCGAGCACCTCGACGCCGTGCCCGGTGTCGGGCTGGTCGTCATCTCCGGCGACGTCTCCGAGGACGGCTCGCCCGAGTCCTACCAGACGGTCCGACGCATGGTCGGTGGCTGGGCGGAACGGCACGGCGCCGCGTTCGTCACGGTGCCCGGCAACCACGACCAGCGCGCCGGCTTCCGGCAGGTCCTGATCAACGGGCACGTCCTCGGCGAGGGCGGCCAGCCGCTCATGCACACGATGGAGCACCACGACCCGTCCGTCCCGGTGCGGGGCCAGTCCGTGGTGGCCGGGCGGCGGATCGTCACCGTCGACACGAGCATCACGGGCGCCGGGTACGGCGAAGTGAGCGAGTCGGTCCTCGAGCACCTGCGCACCGTGCTCGCCGAGCCGTCCGAGCACGGGTCCGTCGTCGTCCTGCACCACCCGCCGCTGCCCGCGCCGACGTCGCTGCACGACGCGCTCAAGCTCCGGAACCCCGAGGACCTCGCCGAGGTGCTGCGGGGCACCGACGTGCGGGTCGTCCTCGGCGGCCACTACCACCACCACTTCGCCGGGTCGCTGGCGGGCGTGCCGGTGCTGGTGGCGCCGGGTGTCGCGAACGACAACGACGTCGCCGGCCCGTACGAGCAGGAGACCGCGCTCGTCGGCACGGGCGCGCTCGTCGTCGACCTCGCCGCCGACGGGTCGCTCTGGTCGACGCCGGTCCGGCTGCCCCGTCCCGACGCCGACCAGCAGGCGCTGCACCTCGACGCCGAGGCGTCCGCGCGGATCGCCCAGGCGTTCGGCCCGGCCTGACCGGCCGGTCCCGCAGCACCACATGACGGACGGGAGGCCCGTGGCGGCGCCGCCCCCGGCCGCCCCTCCGGCCCCTCCCCCGCGGGTACCGCCCCGGCCCGCCCGGTCCTCAGGCTCCGGCCCGGT